>JAKOWQ010000133.1 GCA_029781465.1 Pseudomonadota bacterium | reverse complement strand
GTGCACCGCAAGCTCGCCAGTTACGATCCGGTGCGTCCCTTTACCCCGTGGCTGGCGGCGATCGCGCGCTATCGCTTCGTCGACCACCTGCGCCAGGTTTACCGGGCCGAAGAACAGTCGCTCGACCACGATCTGCCGATCGACAGCGAGGAAGAGGCGATTGCCGCCCGCGTCAGCCTGGAACGGCTGTTCGCCGCGCTGCCCGAAGCGCAGAGCCGGGCGATCGAACTGGTCAAGATCGAGGGACGCTCGATCGCCGAAGCATCGCAATCGACCGGCCAGAGCGAAAGCATGGTCAAGGTCAACATTCACCGGGGCCTCAAGCGCCTCGCTGCCATGATCGAAAGAGCCTGAGCAATGGGACACGATCCAGATAATTTCATCGCCGGCCTGGTCGAAGGGCTCGAGCCGGTACGTCCGATGCGCCAGCGCGAGGGTGTCGGCATGGCGCTGCTGGCCATGCTGATCGGAGTGGCCGGCATGTTGCTTGGCTTCGGGATGCGCCCCGATCTGGCCGCGCTGCGCCCCGATGCGATGTTTCTGCTCTCCAGCGGGCTGTTTCTGGTCCTTGCGCTGGCCTCGGCCTGGGCCGCGCTCGACATGGCCCGGCCTTTCGTTGGCGGTCACCGCGAAGGTTGGGGCTGGACCGCGCTGATGGCGGCGGTGCTGCCGCTTGCCGCGCTGGTCGAATGGGCCGCCGACTGGATGGGCGGATCGCCCACCATGCCCGATGGCGATGGCTGGCACTGCATGGCCTATGGGCTGGGCTGGGGCCTGGTAACGGCGCTCGCGCTGGTGCTGTGGCTGCGCCGCGGCGCTCCCTCCCGCCCCCACAGCGCGGGCATGCTGGCCGGGGTGGCGGCGGGCAGCGCGGGGATCTTCGCGGTCACGCTCTATTGCCCGCACAACGACCTGCTGCACATCGGCTTCTGGCACGGGCTGAGCGTGGTCCTGGCCGGGATCGCCGGACGTCTGATCATTCCTTCGCTGGTGCGGTGGTAGGTTAGACCAGCCCCAGCCGGGCGAGTTCGCCTGCAAGCTTGCCTGGGATCGCGTCGCCGCTGGTTTCCCCTTCCGCCAGGTCGCGCGGCGCGTCTTCGTCGTCGAGGTAGCGCCAGCCCTGGTGGGCGCGGTGCGGCTTGGGCATGACGTCGATCAGCCGGGTGGAAATCACGATGTGGGTGCGCCCACCTTCGGCCTCCTCGAAACGCAGGATTTCGCTGCGAGCAACCAGCTGGCGCTTGAAGATCCAGAAGAGCGAACCACCGATCAGTTCGGCGTGGCGCTTGGGCAAATAGCGGGTCGTCAGTTTTGCTTCCTCACCGCGCTCGGCGAACCAGCCGTGCATTTCCTCAAGGCTCTGCGCCCTGAACGCGACCTTGGTGAGGTGCAGCGGCATCAGCCCGCCAGTCCGCTGACGCTGGCAAGGCCCAGAAATACAAGGAAGCCCATCGAATCGGTGGTCATGGTAACGAAGATCGAGCTGGCGATCGCCGGGTCGGCCTGCATCCGCTCGAGCGTCAGCGGCACGAACACGCCCGCCAGCCCGGCGATGACGATGTTGGCGAGCATCGCCAGCGCGATCACCGCACCAAGCTGCGGATTGGCGAACAGCAGGCTCACCGCGATCCCGATCACCACCGCCACGGTCGCGCCGTTGAGCAGGGCGATGCCCAGCTCGCGCCGCACCGCGCGCCACAGGTTGCTGGCGGTAAGCTGGTTGGTGGCCAGCGCGCGCACCGTTACCGCCAGGGTTTGCGTCCCGGCATTGCCGCCGATTCCGGCGACGATCGGCATCAGCGTGGCCAGCGCCACCATCCGGGTGATGGTGCCTTCAAAGGTGGCGATGATGCTCGATGCGACGCAGGCGGTCAGCAGGTTGGCGATCAGCCAGCGCACCCGCGCGCGGTAGCTTTCGGCGATCGGCTCGTTGATGTCGCCGTCGCCCGCACCCGACAGCAGCAGCACGTCCTCACCGGCTTCTTCCTGGATGATGTGGACCACGTCATCGACGGTGATCTGGCCGACCAGCCGTCCGTCCTCGTCGACGACAGCGGCGGAAATCAGCGCGTATTTCTGGAACCGCAGCGCCACTTCTTCCTGATCCATGCTGACCGGGATCAGGCTCTGGTCGCGCTTCATCACGTCCGACAGCGGAATATGGCGCGGGGTGCGCAGAATCCACGAGAGCTGGCAGGTGCCCACCGGATGATGGCGCGCATCGACGATGAACACTTCCCAGAACTCGTTGGCGAGATCGCGCCCTTCGCGCAGGAAATCGATCAGGTCGCCAACCGTCATGGCTTCGGGAACCGCGACGAAATCGCGGCTCATCAGGCGCCCGGCGCTCTCCTCGGGATAGGACAGCGCGGTCTCGATCGCGGCGCGGTCCTCGGGCTCCATCTCCGCGAGGACGGCCTGCTGGTCTTCCTCGTCGAGGTCTTCCAGCATGGCGACCGCATCGTCGGTGTCGAGCTGTTCGGCGATGTCGGCCACTTCCCCGGCGGGGAGCGATTCGACCAGCAGTTCGCGGACGTGATCGTTGAGCTCGGCAAAGACCTCGCTGCCCATCAGATCGGTGATCGCGCTGGCCAGCGCCGGGCGCTCATCCGCGTCGAGCAATTCGAACAGGTCGGCGATATCGGCCGGGTGGAGCGGTTCGACCAGGTCGTAGACCGCCTCGTCCTCGCCGGCCTCAAGCGCCTCGCGCACCCGGCGGACGAATTCGCGGGTCAGCGTGTTTTCCTCGTCGTGAGTCTCCACCTCGCGCAGCTCATCGGCCGCGGGGGCGGCATCGAGCAGGTTTTCGGCGTAATCCTCGGCGCTCATGGCCGGTGGTCTAGGCCGGTCGGCAGCAAAAGCAACCGGGCAAGGCGTGACTTTGTGGCTGGCGGCCTTATATCGGCTGGCAAACAGCAGGAGTTACCCGAAAATGGCCGAGTACCTTACCCTTTCGCTCAGCAGCGGCGGCGATGTGAAGATCAAGCTGCGCCCCGATCTGGCCCCCGGCCACGTCGCGCGGATCGTCGAGCTGGCAAACGAGGGGTTCTATGACGGGGTCAAGTTTCACCGCGTGATCCCTGGCTTCATGGCCCAGGGCGGCTGCCCCCACGGCACCGGCATGGGCGGATCGGACAAGCCCGACCTCCAGGCCGAATTCAACGCCGAACCGCATGTGCGCGGGGTCTGCTCGATGGCGCGGACCAACTATCCGCACTCGGCCAACAGCCAGTTCTTCATCTGCTTTGACGATGCCACTTTCCTCGATCGGCAGTACACCGTCTGGGGTCAGGTCGAGGAAGGGATGGAGCACGTCGATGCCCTGCCCAAGGGTGAACCCCCGCGCGAGCCGGGCGTGATCGTCAAGGCGACCGTTTCGTAAGCCGGATCATAGAGGCGGTGCGGCGATGCGCCGCACCGTCAGCACCTTGACCGGCGGATCGAGCATCTGCCCCTTGAGCGGCCCTTCGCCCAGCGTTGGCGAAAGCGGCGCGTCCCAGATCTTGCGGGCGATGTCCATTCCCTCGACCACGTGGCCGAAGGCGGCATAGCCGGCCTGGGTGTTGGGATCGCTCGAGGCCGGATCGGCATCGAGGCTGGGCAGATCCGCCAGCAGGATCGAGAAATCGGCATCGGCCGTGCCCGGCGCGTTGCGCGCCATCGAGATTGCTCCGGCCTTGTGGAGGATCCCGGTCTGGCTGGTGGGCTCATGGGCGATCGGCTTGAACACCTTGAGATAGTTTCCGCGCAGCCCGGCCTGGATCAGCCCGTTGGGCTGTTCGCCCCAGGGCAGCCGCATCGCGCGGTAGAACGCAATCCCGTCAAACCGCTTGGTATCGACGTAGTGGACGAAATTCTCGACCGTGACGGGCGCATGCTTGTGATCGAGCTCAAGCACGATCGTCCCCAGCTCGGTGACCATCGCCACCCGCACCGTATCGCCCAGCGGCGGTGGGGGTGGAAGCGGCCTGGCGGCGGCAGGCCGGGGTTTCGCGGCGGGTTTCTTCGGCGCGGTGGCGCCGGCGAGGGCGAACAGGGCCAGCGGCAGGGCGATCAGGGCGAATCGACGGTTCATCGACGCCAATCTGCCAATCACAGCCCGGCCTTGACCAGCCATTCGTGAAAAATCCGCACCGAGCGCATTTCGAGCGCGTGGGGACGGCAGATGAACCAATAGGAATAGGGGCTTTCCACCTCGACATCGAACAGCCGCGCCAGCCGCTTGTCGTGGCTGCGGTTGAAATGGTCGTCGTGCATGATCGCCACGCCCAGCCCCTGGGCTGCGGCCTCGAGGATCAGCTGGCCCGAATCGAAATGATCGACCGCCGCCGGTTCGAGCCCCGGCATGCCGATCGCCTTCTTCCAGGCGGCGAAACTGTCGGGCAGCTCGGTGTGAACCAGGAAAGTCTGTCCCGACAGCGTTTCCTGATCGGGGCTGGTGCCGATCTCTTCGGCCAGCGCCGCCGAGGTAAAGGCATAGACCCGGTTGTGATCGAGCCTGACCGCGTGGAACGCGGGGTCGGGCTGCTTCGCCAGCACGATCGCCGCGTCGAGCGTATCGCCGACCCGGTGATCGAGGTGCGGGCTGGTATCGATGTCGATGTGCAGCCGGGGATGCTGCTTGCGCAGCTCGGGCAGGCGCGGAAACAGCCGCTGGCTGCCGAACAGCGGCAGTACCCCCAGGTGCAGGCGCAGCACTTTCGAATCCTCGATCTGGCCTTCCACCGCGGCGGCCAGTTCATCGAATTTCGGGCCTACGGCGGCATAAAAGGCAATGCCCTCGTCGGTCAGCTTCATCGCCTGGTGCTGACGGGTGAACAGCCGCTTGCCGATGAAATCCTCAAGCGCGGCGATCCGGCGCGACAGAGCGCTGGGCGACAGCCCCAGCTCGTCAGCGGCGGCCCGGGCCGAGCCGAGACGGACGATGCGAACAAAGGCTTCGATCGCACGAAGCGGGGGCAGGCGGCGAATGGCCAAGGTTTCTACTCTTCGGAATCGTCCTGGGGAGAGGGCGGGTGCAGACGCAGACGGGTAACGCGTTTTTCGTCGCCCGCAATCACTTCCAGCTTCCAGCCGCTGTCATGGTCAAGAATTGCCCCGACCTGCGGCACCTGTCCCGCCAGCAGAAAGGCAAGGCCGCCGAGAGTATCGACATCCTCCTCGACCTCGCCCAGCCTGGGATCGATCGTCTCGCCGACTTCCTCCAGCTCGGCACGGGCATCTGCCTCCCACATCCCGTCATCGAGCTCGATCAGCAGCGCTTCGGGGGCGTCGTCGTGCTCGTCCTCGATCTCGCCGACGATTTCCTCAACCAGATCCTCGATGGTGATGATCCCGTCGGTCCCCGAATATTCATCGACCACCACGGCGAGGTGGACCCGGCTCGAACGCATGTCGGCCAGCACGTCGAGCGCGCCGCGCGCCTGGGGCACGAACAGCGGCTGGCGCAGCAGCTGGTTCCAGTCCCTGGGGGTCTTGCCCTCGGCAAGATAGGTGAAAACGTCCTTGATCAGGACCATGCCCACCACTTCGTCGAGCGTGTCGCCATAGACCGGCAGGCGCGAATGGCCATGCTCGGCAAAGGCCTTGACCACCTCGTCCCAGCGGGCGGTGCGGGGAATGGCGATGATCTCGCCGCGCGGGATCGCCACATCGTCGGCATCGCTCTCGGAAAAATGCAGCAGATTGCGCACCATTTGCCGCTCGAGCGGGGAAAGATCGCCCTCGCCGCCGGGTTCGCCGTCTTCCTCGTGCTCGTCGATCGCTTCCTCAAGCTGCGCGCGCAGCGACTGGTCGGCCTCGCCGATCGGAAGCAGTTTGCGGATCTGGCGCCACAACGAGCGCCTACTGTCCGCCTCTCCGGAATGCTGTTCGGCCATCGGCCCTGAAATACCCGCTGTCTATTGCTCGTGGTCCCCATATGGGTCGGCAATGCCCATCAGGGCAAGCGCCTTTATTTCCAGCGCCTCCATTGCCGCGGCGTCCTCGGGGCCGGTTTCGTGATCGTAGCCGGCCAGATGGAGCAAACCGTGGACGATCAGATGTGCGGTGTGATCGGCCAGCGAAATGCCCTTTTCTCCGGCCTCGCGCGCGCAGGTTTCCAGCGCGAGGGCCAGATCGCCGAGCAGCACCGGCACGCCTTTGCCCCCCAGATCGAGCAGTTCCTCGCGCGCGAGCATCGGGAAGGAAAGCACGTTGGTCGGCTTGTTCTTGCCGCGCCATTCGGCGTTGAGCAGCTGCACCTCGGCATCGTCGGCGAACAGCAGGCTGATTGAGAGGCGCGAGTTGGCGAGTTCGGGGGCGACCTGCGCCGCTGCCGAAGCCGCGCTCCCGGCGAGCGCTTCCCACGCGGGCGGGGAGGGCCAGGGAGTCTCTAGGGCGATTTCGAGTGACATCATTCCGGAAACTATCGGGATCAGGCTGCAGGTTCGAAAGTCCAGGTGCAGACATTGGTCGGCTGGCCGGCGATCAGGGCGTGCATGAAGCCGACCTTGTCGCCACCCGGGCCCGACCAGTCGCGCATGTGAAACGTCACGTTGAACGTTCCGCCTTTGCTGTCGTCCATCGGCTCGACATCGTCGTGCAGCTTGCCCGGGCCATAGAGCTTGACCGTGATCGCCTCGACATCGACGCAGGCGGTCTTCTCGACCGGCTCATAACGGATCAGTTCAAGGCTCTTGCCGTCCGGGGTGAAATAGAACTGGACCTGCACATTGATCCCGCCCTCGCTGACCTCGCCCACGGCAAGCCGCTGCAATTCGCCGACCCGGTCGCCATCGCGGTCGGCAATCGCCTCGACCTGCGCGGCCTTGCCGGCCTTGACCACCTGATCGACCGAGTTGCCCCACTGGGTAAACCGCCAATTGGCCTGCGCCGTGCCCGGGAGAACAAGTGATGCGAGGCCAACAGCGCTCGCGATCGTGCGGATTTTCATTGGTCATTCCCTTCATAAGCCTCGACGATCCGCCCCACGATCGGGTGGCGAACCACGTCCGCAACCGAGAACCGCGTGATCGCGATCCCCTCAACCCCTTCCAGCCGGGCAACCGCGTCGTTCAGCCCGCTCATCGCAGGGCCGCCGGGGATGTCGACCTGTTTGGGATCGCCGCAGATCACCATCCGGCTGTTCATCCCGAAGCGGGTGAGGAACATCTTCATCTGCTCACGCGTGGTGTTCTGCGCCTCATCGAGGATCACGAAGGCATCGGCGAGCGTGCGCCCGCGCATGAAGGCGATCGGGGCGATCTCGATCTCGCCGCTGGCGATGCGGCGCTCGACCTGTTCGGGCGGCATGCAATCGTAAAGCGCGTCGTAAAGCGGGCGCAGATAGGGATCGACCTTTTCCTTCATGTCACCCGGGAGGAACCCCAGCCGCTCGCCGGCCTCGACCGCCGGGCGGCTGAGGATCAGGCGCTGGACCGATCCGGTGATCAGCTGGGAAACCGCCTGTGCCACCGCGACATAGGTCTTGCCGGTGCCGGCCGGACCGAGCGCGAAGATCACGTCCCGCGATGCCAGCGCTTTCATGTATTCGATCTGGGTGGCGCTGCGCGGAACGATGGTTTTCTTGCGGGTGCGGATCATGATCGGCGGGGCGCCCTCATCGCCGCTCACGATCCCTTCCAGCGTCGGTTCGGCCGACATGACGATAATCGATTCGACCGCGCCGGGATCGAGTTCGTGCCCCTGGATCAGGCGCTGGTGCATCGCCTTCAGCACGTCGCGGGCACGCGCCACGCCATCTTCCGGCCCCTCGATCTGCACCCGGTTGCCGCGCGCCGAGATGAACACGCCGAGCCGGTTCTCGATCAGCACCAGATTGGCGTCGAACTGCCCGAACAGGGCACCCAGGATCGTCGCTTCTTCGAATTCCATCTCGGCCCGCGCCTTGCGGGACGGATCGGAACGGGTTGGCGCCGCTTCATGGGCGCGGGCTGGTTTGCGGGCCATAGGTGCCTGGGGTGGCGCTCCTTTCACGGTCGGGCCGGTGTGGCCCTGAGTCGAGAGGATAGGCCGCTGCGTGTTGCAGGCAAGCGACAGGGCTGTTCCGCGCCGTGGAAAACCGCTCAGCCGTGTGCCGGTTGCAACAGTCTGCCGCTGAGCGAATTGGGACCGGCTTCGACCAGTTCGACGCGGATCAGATCGCCGATCGCGGCCTCACCGGTGAAATGGACCGATTGCAGCCAGGGAGACTTGCCGAGCCACTGGCCCGCAAGCTTGCCCCGGCGTTCGACCAGCACCTCGCAGCTCTTGCCGAGCGAGGCGCGGTTGAAGGCGAGCTGCGAGGCGTTGAGCGCGGCCTGAAGGCGCGCGAGCCGCTCGTCCATCACCGCCAGCGGCACCTGCCCGTCCATCTCCGCCGCCGGGGTGCCGGGGCGGGCCGAATACTTGAAGCTGAAGCACTGGGCATAGCCGACCCGTTCGACCAGCCGCAGCGTATCCTCGAACTCGGCATCGGTTTCCCCCGGGAAGCCGACGATGAAATCGCCCGAGAGGGCGATGTCCGGCCGCGCTGCGCGAACCCGGTCGAGGATTTCGAGGTAGCTCCCGACAGTATGGCTGCGGTTCATCGCCTTGAGCACCCGGTCGTTGCCCGACTGGACCGGCAGGTGCAGGAACGGCATCAGCTTGGGTACATCGCGGTGCGCTTCGATCAGCCCCTGTGTCATGTCGTTGGGGTGGCTGGTGGTATAGCGGATGCGCTCCAGTCCGGGGATTGCCGCCAGCGCTTCGATCAGCTTTTCCAGACCGCGGTTGCCCTCGTCCCGCCAGGCATTCACGTTCTGGCCCAGTAGAGTGACCTCCCTGGCTCCGGCATCGATCAATCGCTGCGCCTCTGCGAGCAAATCCTTGAACGGACGCGATACTTCGGCGCCCCTGGTATAGGGCACCACGCAATAGGTGCAGAACTTGTCGCAGCCCTCCTGCACGGTCAGGAACGCGCTCGGGCCGACTTTGCGCCGCGCCGGGAGCGCATCGAACTTGGTCTCGGCGGGCATGTCGGTATCGACCGCGCGCTTGCCGGCCACCGCGTCGGCGATCATCGCCGGGAGGCGGTGGTAGGCCTGCGGCCCGACCACCATTGAAACCGCGGGCGCGCGGGCCATGATCTCCTCGCCCTCGGCCTGGGCAACGCACCCGGCCACCGCGATCAGCGGGGCGGTGCCATCCACGCGCCTCAGGCGGCCGATGTCCGAATAGACCTTTTCGGCCGCCTTCTCGCGGATGTGGCAGGTGTTGAGCACCACCAGGTCGGCTTCCTCGCCCTCGGGCGCGGGGGTGATGCCCTGCTGGGCGAGCAGTTCGGCCATGCGTTCGCCATCATAGACGTTCATCTGGCAGCCGAAGCTCTTGACCCGGTAGGTCCTGGGGGGCGGGGAAGGGCGCATGGGCAAGGGCCGATAGGGCAATTAGCGTCGGTTTTGAAGCGCTATCCCGCGAGTTCGCGCAGGATCGCCTCGCGCGCGGCCTGGGCAATGGTCTTGCGACTGGAAAGCTGATCGCCGCACAGCACCGGCAGGAAGTGTACCGTCAGCCGCACCGGGCGGCGGCGGGCCAGGATGCGCAGGAAATTGTCCAGCCCATGCTCTTCGCCGATCCAGGAAATGTCCGCAGCCTCGCGCCCGTAGTCGAGCAGCACCGGCTGGATCGCGATACCCGGCGGAGGCGGATCGAGCGCGGAGAGCAGCGAGCTCTTGAACGGCAGCAGCCCGGTGCCATCGCTTGTGGTTCCCTCAGGGAAGATCGTCAGCGCGCCGGTATCGCTGATCGCGGTGCGCACCGCCACGATCTGCGCGGCAACGCTGGCGCGATCGTGGCGTGCGACGAACACCGTATCGTTGAGCGCGCAGAGCCACTTGAGCAGCGGCATCGAGGCCAGGCCATCGTGCCCGACAAAGGCGGTTCCTGTCGCTCCGGCAAGCGCGGGAATGTCGATCCAGCTGACATGGTTGGCCAGCAGGAAGGCTCCGCGGTGAACCTTTTCGCCCCGGTAACCGACTTCAACGCCGGCAATCCAGGCGATCGCCCCGAGAAAGAAACGCGGAACCAGATTGTGCCGGGTAAACAGCCGAAACAGGAAATGGAGCGGTAACGAAACGATCAGCAGCACGATCATCACCAGCAGCCGCGTGGTGACCCGCAGCCAACCCATTGCGGAAAGCGTGCGGGGCATGGCCAGCGCGGCGGCCATCGGGCGGATCAGTCTTCGCGGCCCAGCCGCACGCCGTAAAGCTCCATCCGGTGGTCAACCAGGCGATAGCCCAGCCGCTCGGCGATCTGGCGTTGCAGGGCCTCAAGCTCGGGATCGACGAATTCGATCACCTTGCCGGTTTCGACATCGATCATGTGATCGTGATGCGCCTCGGGCGCGGCTTCGTAGCGCGAGCGGCCATCGCCGAAATCGTGCTTGTCGAGGATCCCCGCCTCTTCGAACAGCCGCACGGTGCGATAGACCGTGGCGATCGAAATGCGCGGATCGATTGCCACCGCGCGTTCGTGCAGCTTTTCGACATCGGGGTGATCGGTGGCATCCGACAGCACCTTGGCGATCACCTTGCGCTGTTCGGTAATCCTCAAGCCGCGTTCAACGCAGAGGGCTTCGATATCGATGGGCTGGGGCACGAATTATTCCGCCTGAAATGAATTGCCTCGCCGATCATAGACCGGCGAGGCGATTCTTCAACCGAGAGTGGAAACGAGTATCAATCTCAACCCTTCTTGCGGCCGCGCTTGGCGCCGGGCTTGCGGCCCAGGCCGATCTTCTTGGCCAGATCGCGGCGGGTTTCGGCATAGTTGGGGGCGACCAGCGGATAGTCGGCGCCCAGACCCCAGCGCGCGCGATAATCCTCGGGCGTCATGCCATGGTGGGTCATCAGGTGCCGCTTGAGCATCTTGAGTTCCATGCCGCAATCGAGGCAGGTGATCTTGTCGGGCTTGACCGAGGCGCGCAGCGAGACGGCCGGCTTGAGCGGTGCGGCTTCGGCAGCCGGTGCGGCCTGTCCCAGACCGGCCAGGGCGGTGTAGACGTTGCCGATCAGCACCGGCAGTTCGTCAACCGCAACCGAATTGTTGCTGACGTGCGCGGCAACGATATCCGAGGTAAGCGTGATGAGGGTTTCGTTGATG
>JAKOWQ010000118.1 GCA_029781465.1 Pseudomonadota bacterium | reverse complement strand
AGAAACCCATCGCTGCTTGGCCGGGCGCCGGTTCATCGCCGTGCATCGCGACAAGCCGGTAATGGCAACCGCCGATCAGCAGCGCGTCCTCAACCTGGCGCCGGTTCCATGCCTCGCCGTATTCGGGTGCAAAGGCGGCGGCCATCACTGCCATGATCCGGTCAAGATCGTCCACGGCGGGGATCACGGGGTAGCGGTTCCGGGCAGGCGCGCATCGGGCGGGCGGCCATAGAGCGGCGCGGCTTCGGCGAGCAGCGCTGCTTCGGGCAACAGGGCAAAATCACGCGCGTCGGGAAGCAGGGGCAGGGCATTGCCGGTTCCACGCAGGGCAACAAGTGCCTCGGCCTGATTTCCCGCCACCAGGCTGGGGCCGCCGCTGGCTGCTGCTGCCGGGACGAGCGAGGCGGGCTGCCCGGCCATCGCGCCTCCGGCATCGAAGTCGGTCACGAACCATTCGCCGTGGCCTCCGGTCATGGCTACGCGGAGAGGCACGGCGCCGCCCAAAGCCCGGGCCTTGGCCGCTACCAGCGCCGGGCTGGCATAGCCCAGCAGATCGGCTTTCCAGGCCAGCGCCAGCGCGCGCGCCGCCGCAAGGCCGACGCGCACTCCGGTGAAACTGCCGGGGCCGAGCGCCACGACGATCCGCTGCGCCCGGCCCTTGCCGGGCAGCGCGGCGATCATCGGCACCAGGCTTTCGGCATGGCCCCGGCCCAGCACGCGGTAATCGCCAGCGATCAGGCTGTCGCCGTCAAAAAGGGCAACCGAGCAGGCCTCGGTCGCGCTGTCGATTACCAGTGTGCGCACCGGAACAGGTTAGCGCGTCAGGCGATGCGATTGAAGGTATCGAAATCAGGGCGCGGGCTGCGCTCGAAAATGCTCGCCGGGTCGCCGGTGCCGAGGGTCGAGATCATCACCGATTTGAAGTCAGGCGTATCGGCAAAGAACGCCGCATCGACGGCTTCGTTGGAAAAGCCGGTGATCGGCCCGGTATCGAGCCCAAGCGCGCGGGCGGCGAGTATGAAATAGCCAGCCTGCAGGGTGGTGTTGAGGAAAGCCGAACGCTCGCGCAGCGCATCGTTGCCTTCGAACCAGGCCTTGGCATCGGCATGCGGGAACAGCCAGGGAAGCTGCTCGTGAAAGCGGGTGTCCATCGCCACGATCACCGAAACCGGGGCCGACATGATCTTGGCCCGGTTGGCGGGCATGCAGCAGGCGGCAACCTTTTCCTTGGCCTCCTGGCTGCTGCACCAGACCAGGCGCGCGGGCAACTGGTTGGCGCTGGTTGGCCCCATTTTCATCAGATCCCACAGCGCATGAAGCTGCTCGGTGGAAACCGGCTGATCGGTGTAGCCGTTATAGGAGCGCGCGGCGCGGAACAGCTGGTCGAGCGCGGCGTCGGAAAGGGGCTGGTTCATCGGATCGGTTCCTGCTGGATCGCGCGGCGCTCAGGCCGCGCGCACTTCGGTGACTTCGGGAACGTAGTGCTTGAGCAGCGTCTCGATCCCGTTCTTGAGCGTCGCGGTGGATGACGGGCAGCCCGCGCAGGCCCCGCGCATCGCCAGATAGACCACGCCCTCGCGAAAACCCCGATAGACGATATCGCCGCCATCGTTGGCCACTGCGGGGCGGACGCGGGTTTCGATCAGCTCGACGATCTGGGCCACCACGTCGGCATCGGCGGGATCGTCGCCAAGGTCTTCGTCCTCGGAGGGAACCACGATCCCGCTGGCATCGGGCCCGGCGAACAGCGGCGCGCCGGACACGAAATGATCGAGCAGCATCGCCACGACCTGCGGTTTGAGCGCCGACCAGTCGACCCCCGGCGCGGCGGTGACCGCGATGAAATCCCGGCCGAACAGCACCCCGGTGACATCGCCATGCGCGAACAGCGCGGCAGCCAGCGGCGATGCCTCCGCTTCGTCCTCGTTGCGGAATTCGCGCGTGCCGCTTGCCATGACCTGCTCGCCGGGCAGGAACTTGAGCGTGGCCGGGTTGGGGGTGGTTTCGGTCTCGATAAACATGTGCCGCATTTAGGGGGCATGCCGGGCGGGTCAAGTCCTGGCTCTATTCACTGGCCCTTCACCTTCGCGCTGCCTATACCCTCGGCCATGCATCTGCGTTTCCGGCTGTCCCGCCTTGTCGCCACCCTTGTTCCCGCCGCGCTGATCCTGGCACCGCTGCCGACTCCGGCCGCGCCGCCCCCGCCAGCCGCCGGCGACGCCACGCCCTGGCTCTACCGCGGCAGCGACGTGCCCCAGGACAAGGAATGGATCTTTGGCGAACTGCCCAACGGCGTGCGCTATGCGGTGCGGCGCAACGGGGTTCCGCCGGGGCAGGTCTCGATCCGGATCCGCATGGATGTCGGTTCGCTCTACGAACAGGAGAGCGAGAAGGGCTACTCACACTTGCTTGAGCATCTGGTGTTCCGCCAGTCGAAGTATCTCGGCGATGGCCAGGCGATCCCCACCTGGCAGCGGCTGGGCGCGACCTTCGGCAGCGACACCAACGCCCAGACCGGGCCGATTTCGACCACCTTCAAGCTCGATCTGCCGGGGGTTACCCCTGTATCGCTCGACGAATCCTTCAAGCTGCTGTCCGGCATGATGATCGCGCCAACGCTGAGCGAGGCCAACGTGCGTACCGACGTGCCGATCGTGCTGGCCGAAAAGCGCGAGCGCGGCGGCACCGCCGAGCGGGTCAGCGAAGCCAGCCAGGCAACGCTGTTCGCCGGGCAGAAACTGGCCGTGCGGCCGGTGATCGGCACGGTGGAAACGCTCGAACATGCGAGTCAGGCCAGTGTCCGCGCCTTTCACGCGCGCTGGTACCGGCCCGAAAACTGCGTGATCGTGGCGGTCGGCGATGCCGATCCGGCGATGCTCGCTGGGCTGATCACGAAATATTTCGGCGGCTGGAAGGTTGCGGGCAAGCATACGGCGCCGCCGTCCTTCGGCGATCCCGTGGCCCCGGCTGGCGCCGATCCGGCCAATCCGGTGGGTGAGACGAAGGTGCTGGTCGAACCCGATCTGCCACGCGGCATGTCATGGGCGGTGATGCGCCCGTGGCGCCCGGTCAAGGACACGATCGTCTACAATCAGGGCAACCTGACCGGCGCGGTGGGACTGGCAATCATCAATCGTCGGCTCGAGGCGCGGGCGCGTTCGGGCGGAAGCTTCCTGGTCGCACAGGTCAACCAGGACAAGATCAGCCGTTCGGCCGATGCCACCTTCGTGTTCGTCACCCCGCTCGATGGCGATTGGGGCAAGGCGGTGGACGAAACGCGGGCGGTTATCGCCGATGCGCTCGCCACCCCGCCGAGCCAGGAAGAGATCGACCGCGAGGTCGCCGAAATGAGCGTGGCTTTCGAAAGCGCGGTCGAGCAGCGCCGGTTGCTGGCCGGATCGCGCCTGGCCGATGACATGATCACCGCACTCGACATCAACGAGACCATCGCCTCGCCCGAGGTGGTGCAGAAGATCTTCAACGATTCACGCACTCTGTTCACGCCCGAGGCCGTGCTGGAAAAGAGCCGCGCGATGTTTCGCGGCAGCGTGGTGCGCGGAATCTACGTCACGCCCAAGGCGGGTGAGGCCGA
>JAKOWQ010000115.1 GCA_029781465.1 Pseudomonadota bacterium | reverse complement strand
ACTGGTCGCCCGCATCCATGCGGTGGTGCGCCGCTCCAAGGGGCATTCGCAGTCGATCATCCGCACCGGCAAGCTGGCGGTCAACCTCGATGCCAAGACCGTCGAGGTCGATGGCGCGCGGGTTCACCTGACCGGCAAGGAATACGCGATGCTCGAGCTGCTTTCGCTGCGCAAGGGCACGACGCTGACCAAGGAAATGTTCCTTAACCACCTCTACGGCGGGATGGACGAGCCCGAGCTCAAGATCATCGACGTGTTCATCTGCAAGCTGCGCAAGAAACTGGCGCACGCCTGCGGGGGTGACAACTATATCGAGACCGTCTGGGGTCGCGGCTATGTGCTGCGCGATCCGGGCGAAGAGGCGGTCGCCGCCTGATCCGATCCGATCAATTCGTCACGGCAGCGGCCCGCCCCTTGAGGCGGGCCGTTTTCGTTTGCCAGAGCGTGTTCAGTCGATCCGGGTGAAATAGGTCGTTTCAAGCTTGGGGATGCTCTCGCCAGCCCAGATGATCGTTTCCTTCATCGCTTTCCGGTCCTTTTCAACCGTGTAGACCCGGGTCGAAACCGGCGCGCCCTTCTTTCCGAAGGTCGCCACCAGCGTGTTGGGCGCGGGCTGCCGCAACGAAACAGTATCGGCGAAGCCCAGATTTCCTGTGATCGGAACCGGAACGCCGTCGGTTGCCGCCGTCGATTCCCCGTGCCGGCTCGAACCATCGGGGGCGACGATCTCGACCTCACTGGACCATTTGCCGTCGGACGCGATGCGGAAGGCGATTGTTACCCGTTGCGGGCGCTCGTCGGCGGGAATGCGCATGACATCGAGCGACCAGGTGCCGACCAGAGGCGGCTGCCGGGGTGCGGCGGCATGTGCCGCCACAGGGGTTGACTGGTGGTTCTCCAGGCCGGGCGCAGCCAGGTAAAGTCCGACGGCGGCAAGCGGTATTGCAGCAAGCATGAGAATGACTCCTTTCGATCCACTGTGCCTGGCTCCTGGGACCAGGGCAGCAGGAGTGTCGGGCGGGGAGGCATTCGCCGGTAGATCGATTTTCCTGTCCCAGTTTTTTTGGGAATCGAGCAGGCGCGCCAGTTCACGGCTGCTGCCGACACCGGTCTTGCGCCGCGCATCGCGCAGGCGCTCGTTGATCGAGGCTTCGCTGCGGCCTAGGCGGACGGCGATCGACTTGACTGTGTGGCCAGCAGTCAACAAGCGAAGAATTTCGATTTCCTTCGCGGTCAGAACCGCCAGCGAGCTGGATGGTTGTTCCGGGGCCATCATCCGGTTTGCTCACCACAAGGCTCGGGAAGCGTCCATCACAAATTTTTTGTGCTGTGGCAGGCATTGCCCCAGGGCAGTTTGGGATAGCGGCTTGGAGCCGCCGTGGCCTCAATCCGCCCGGTTTCCCGAACTTGACCCTGGCAGGACCGGCTGCCAAACGCCCGGAGCATGACCGCGCACAAACCTGGCGATCCGACCACGATCAACCGCCTCTATGGCCGTGCCAAAGGCAAACCGCTGCGCGCCGGGCAGCAGGCGCTGGTCGACAGTCTGTTGCCGCAGATCGCGGTTCCGGTCGAGGGTCCGGTCACGGCAGAGCGCCTGTTCGGCCATGCCTGCCCGCTCCATTTCGAGATCGGCTTTGGCGGGGGAGAGCACATGGCGGCCCGGGCCGATATGCTTCCCGATCACGGCTTCATCGGGGCGGAGCCGTTCCTCAACGGGGTGGCCCAGGCGCTGGTCCATGTCAGCGGCGATCATGGCGCTCACCCGCCGCTGGGCAATGTTCGGATATACCACGGCGATGCCCTGAACGTGCTGCAACGCATACCAGACGGTCACCTCAGCATGGTCTATCTGCTCCATCCCGATCCCTGGCCCAAGGCACGCCATGCCAAGCGCCGGATGATGAACGACGGGCCGGTCGATCTGCTTGCCGCCAAGCTGCGTCCCGGGGGTGAATTCCGCTTCGGCACCGATCACCCGGTCTACGTCCGTCACGCGCTGATGGTGATGCGGCGGCATCGCCATCAGTTCGACTGGCTGATCGAGAAGCCCGGCGATTTCCAGGTCAGGCCGGGCGGCTGGCCGGAAACCCGCTATGAGCACAAAGCGCGAACCGTCTACGGGCACGAAGTCTGGTATTTCCGCTTCCGGAGGCGTGTGTGACAACGCTGGGGCTGATCGGGGGGATGAGCTGGGAAAGCTCCGCCCACTACTACCGGATCATCAACCAGTGCGTGCGCGAGGCGCGCGGGCCGACCGCATCCGCTGAATTGCTGCTGTGGTCGTTCGACTTTTCGGAGATCGAGGCGCTGCAGCACGCTGGTGATTGGCCCGCGCTGACGGCCCGGATGACCGATGCGGCATCGCGGCTCAAGGCTGGCGGCGCCGACCTGCTGGTGATCTGCACCAATACCATGCATCGCATGGCCGACGAAGTTGAGGCCGCGGTGCAAGCGCCAGTGCTGCACATTGCCGATCCCACCGCCAAGGCGATCAAGGCGGCTGGATTCGCGCGTGTCGGGCTGCTCGGCACGGCCTTCACCATGGAGCATGGCTTCTACAAGGGGCGACTGGCACAAAGGCACGGGCTGGACGTTCTGGTGCCCGAAGAGCAGGACCGCGCGCTGGTGCACCGCGTGATCTACGACGAACTGGTTGCCGGTATCGTCCGCGAGGAATCGCGCGCGGCCTATGCGCAGGTGATCGCCCGGCTGGTTTCGCGCGGGGCGGAATGCATCATCCTTGGCTGCACCGAGATTATGCTGCTGGTGCGCGAGGAAGACAGCGCGGTGCCGCTGTTCGATACCACCCGCCTGCATGCCGAAGCCGCTGCCGCAGCAGCGCTGTCAGGCTAGTCGCTTGACCATGGCGAAATCGTCTAGGACTTCGCCGCTGTCGAGCTTCAACCGACCGGGCATCCTGCCCTCAACCGCGAACCCCAGCCGTTCGTAGAGCGCGCGGGCGCCTGGATTGCCGGTATGGACGAACAGTTCGATCCGCTCGATCGGAGGGACCATTTCGCGCGCCGCATCAAACAGTGCCGCAAACAGCGACGTTCCCAGCCCCTGACCTTGCCACTTGGGATCGACCGCGATGGTCAGATCCCCGAGAACATGTGCAAACTTGCGCGGTCCGGGCCGCCAGGCGTGGATTTCGCCGACCAGCCCTTCCTCAGAAAATGCGCCAATCGAGATTCCTCCCGGCCCGGTTGACCGTGCCATCGTCGCGGCGATGTAGTCTGCGTCGATCTCGTCGGGGTAACGCGCGAGTCCCGGGCCGTTGGCCGCTGCCTGGAAAAGCGCCAGCATTGCCGCCGCATCCTCGGGGTGCGTGCGCCGCAAGGCAAAGCTCATCCGCAAACCCCGGCCGCCGCCAGCACCGCCAGGGTCAGCACATCGGGCGCGATCGCGGTCATCGGGGCGACCTGCACCGGCTTTTCCATTCCCAGCAGCATCGGCCCGATCGTGGCGTTTCCGGCCAGCTCGCGCAGCAGCTTGGCCGAGAGGTTGGCCGATTGCAGCCCGGGCATGATCAGAACATTGGCCGGGGCGGTCAGGCGGCAGAACGGATAGTTCTTCATCACCGTGGGATTGAGCGCGGCGTCGGGGGCCATTTCGCCTTCGTATTCGAAGTTCACTCCCTGCTGGTCGAGCAGGGTGACAGCGTCGCGAATCCCCTCGAGCCAGCGCCCCGGCGGGTTTCCGAAGGTCGAATAGGACAGGAAGGCAACGCGCGGCTCATGCCCCAGACGGCGCGCCACGGCAGCGGTTTCGGTGGCGATATGGGCCAGCATTTCCGCGCTCGGCCGCTCGTTGATCGTGGTGTCGGCCAGGAACACGGTGTAATTCTTGCCGATCATCAGGTGGACGCCGAACGGGATCTTGCCCGGCGCCGGATCGAGCACCTGCATCACCTCGCGCATGGTCTGGGCAAAGGGCCGGGTCATGCCCGTGACCATTGCATCGCCCACCCCCAGCTTGAGCAGCAGCGAGGCGAAGATGTTGCGATCCTGATTGACCATGCGCCGGACGTCGCGCTCAAGGAACCCGCGTCGCTGGAGGCGACGGTAAAGCTCCTCGACCATCCCGGGAACATAGTCCGAGGTGGCCGAATTCTCGATCTGGAAGCTGTCGGGGTTGCCGATTCCCAGTTCGATCAGCTTGTCGCGTACCGCCTGGGTGCGTCCGACCAGCACCGGCTCGCCATAGCCGAAATCACGGTACTGGATCGCCGCGCGCAGCACGACTTCGTTCTCGGCCTCGGCAAAGATCACCCGTTTGGGGCTGGCCTTGACCTGCTCGTAAACCTGGGTGAGCACCGAGGTGGTGGGGTTGAGCCGGGCCTTCAGACTGGTGCGATAGGCATCGAAATCCTCGATCGGCTTGCCCGCCACGCCGCTGTCCATCGCCGCCTTGGCCACCGCCGAGGAAACGACCTCCATCAACCGCGGATCGAACGGCGCGGGGATGATGTATTCGGGGCCGAACTGGTGCTTCTTGCCATAGGCCGCGGCCACTTCCTCGGGCACGGTTTCGCGCGCCAGCTCGGCGATTGCGCGGGCCGCGGCGATCTTCATTTCCTCGTTGATCGTGGTCGCGTGGACATCGAGTGCGCCGCGGAAGATGAACGGGAATCCCAGCACGTTGTTGACCTGGTTGGGATAGTCGCTGCGCCCGGTGGCGATGATCGCATCGGGGCGGACCGCCTGAGCATCCTCCGGGCGGATTTCGGGATCCGGGTTGGCCATCGCGAAGATGATCGGCCTGGGCGCCATCTTCTCGACGTATTCGGGCTTGAGCGCCCCGGCGGCGGACAGGCCCAGAAAGATATCGGCGCCAACCAGTGCCTCTTCCAGAGTGCGCGCGGCGGTGTCGATCGCGTGGGCGCTCTTCCACTGGTCCATGCCGCTTTCGCGCCCGCGCCAGATCACGCCCGAGCGGTCGCAAACGGTCACGTTCTCGTGGCGCACGCCCATCGACTTGATCAGCGCAGTGCAGGCCAGCGCCGAAGCTCCGGCGCCGTTGACCACAACCTTCACGTCCTTGAACTGGCGCCCGGTCAGGTGGCAGGCGTTGACCAGCCCGGCGGCGGCGATGATCGCGGTGCCATGCTGATCGTCGTGCATCACCGGGATCTTCATCCGCTCGCGCAGGGCCTGCTCGATCACGAAGCATTCCGGGGCCTTGATATCCTCAAGGTTGATCCCGCCAAAGCTCGGCTCCATCAGGGCCACGGCCTCGATGATGGCATCCGGGTCTTCGGAGGCGAGTTCGATGTCGATCGAATCGACGTCGGCAAAGCGCTTGAACAGCACCGCCTTGCCTTCCATCACCGGCTTGGACGCCAGCGCACCCAGGTTGCCCATGCCCAGGATCGCAGTGCCGTTGGAAATCACCGCCACCAGGTTGCCCTTGGCGGTATATTCGAAGGCGGCACTGGGGTCGTCGGCTATTGCCTGGACCGGCACCGCGACCCCCGGCGAATAGGCCAGGCTCAGATCGCGCTGGGTCGCCATCGGCTTGGAGGCGATGATTTCGATTTTCCCGGGACGGATGGTCTTGTGATAGAACAGCGCCTCGCGCTCGGTGAAGCGGAGGT
>JAKOWQ010000111.1 GCA_029781465.1 Pseudomonadota bacterium | reverse complement strand
ACCAATAGTCAACCGAGGCGCTGATCCGCGGGGTCGGGCGCAACACCATTCCGACGGACCACTGCTTGGACGTTTCAGGACCAAGGTTCAGATTGCCGCCGGAAAGCGTATCGGGCGTGATCGCCGCGCAGCCCGGAAGCGAGCTGACGGCGCCCGAGGGGCAGGTCGTCGGATCGACCAGAGTGTTGCCGGGATTGGGCGACTGGCTGACACCATTGAAGATCTGGTTGAAGTTGGGAACGCGGAACCCGGTGTTGTAGGATCCGCGGAGCATCACCCATTCGGCCGGCTGGAACTTGGCCGTGATCTTGGGGTTGAAGGTCGTCCCGAAGCCGCTGTAATCGTCCAGACGAGCGGCAGCAGTAAGCTCGAACATGTCGATCACCGGCAGCTGCAACTCGCCATAGACCGCCTTGACCGTCCGGCTCTTGGGTGTGAGCGCGTTGGCATTGTCAAAGGCGACGTTGAAAATCTCGGGCTGATTGATCTCTGCCTCGGCCGAACCGTTGAAGCTGTAGCCTTCCCGCCGGTAGTCGACCCCGAAAGCGAGCTTGGCCGCTCCGCCCGGCAGATCGAACAACGAACCCGAAACCGAGGCATCGAACTGCCAGACATCGTACTTGCCGCCATAAAGCGTCACCCCGTAAGCCGAAACGGCTTCGAGCGCGGCAAGCGCGGCGTCGGTCTGGGTCAGCGAGAACGGATTGAGGATACCGCTGTTGAGCAGGCCAATGATGCCGGGGGCCGTAGCGCCCGGTGCCGTGGGCGCGCGCGTATCAAAACCGCCAGAAACCGCGCCGGCTATCCCGGACGCAGCGGCGCGCGCGGAGGAGGAAAAGATCCCGCGATAGGCATAGCCCGTACCCAGCACGGACGTTGCCTTGCTCTGGGCATAGGAGCCACCAACCTGGTAATCCCAATCGCCGCCCAGCGGACCTTCTAGGAAGGCACCGGCCCGGAAGGTCTTGGTGTTGGTGCGGTATTCGCGCGGCCCGCAAACCGTGCAGCGCCAGCGGTAGGCAATTGGCTTGCCATAGTTGGCCGCGATCGTGGGGAACACCGCGACCAGCTGATTGTAAATCGAGTCGTAGGTGCTCTTCGTCAGCGCGTTGAGCGGATAGTAGAGCGGCGTGGTCGATGTGTTGCCTGAGTATTGGTTGGCCGAGAACTGCTTGGAGGAATCGGCATCGGATCCCGTCACTTCCACCGACAGCTTGTGATCGCCGATCGCCAGGGTGCCCCGACCGTAGTAGGTCAGCGTTTCAAGGGGCTGCTGCAGGATCGCCGCACGTCCGGTATCCCAGGCGCAAGCATAATAGGCGCTGTTGTTGGCCCAAAGCTCGTGATCGTAAGCCATGCCGCCATCGAAGGATTCGCAGCCGCCCCCACCCGGCAGGTCAAGTACGTTGATTCCACCGGTCGCACTGAAGGTCTGCCCGGGGACCGGAAGCGACACACCGCTGAGCAGACTCCCGGAGGGGGCAAACAGTGCATTGGCGCCGTTGGGCATCATGGTCGCGATCGGAGTGCCGCGGGTATCGATCGAGAGTCCGCGGTTGGGCTGGTTGCCATTGACGAAATCGCGTTCCGAACCACGCAGAACCCCATTCCAGCTCTTGCTGACCGAGGCCATGATGTTGAAACCCTGCTCAGCCAGGTCGCCATAGCCCGCGGTGCCGGTGATGCGATAGATCGGCGCATCTCCTTCCTGGGTGATGTCGGTAAAGCCCGAAAGAGTCACGCCCTGAAAGTCGGTCTTGGTGATGAAGTTGATCACGCCCCCGATCGCGTCGGTACCATAGATCGCCGAGGCGCCATCCTTGAGCACCTCGACCCGCTCGATCGCGGCAAAGGGGATCTGGTTGACGTCGACCGCAGAGCCCGTCAGCCCGTGCGCTGCGACACGGCGACCGTTCAGCAGAACCAGCGTTGCAGCCGACCCCTGGCCGCGCAGGTTGGCGGCGGAAAGCCCGTTGGTGCCACGCTGCGCCCCGCTGGTCACATCGGAATTCGAAGCGAGATTGTCCGCGCCGTTGCCGTTGCTCGAAAGGTAGGAAATCAGCTGCTCTGGGCTGTTGATCCCCTCACGCCGGAGGTTGTCAGCGCTGATCACTTCCAGCGGCAGTGCGCTCTTGGTCGGGTCCTGCTTGATGCGCGACCCAGTGACGATGATTGCCCGATCCTGCTCGTTCGAGGATTCATTGGCCGAGGAGATGCCCGAAGCGTCCTGCGCAAAAGCAGGCGTGGCAAGCGCCCCCAAGGACACGCCGCAGGCAAGAACGATGCGCGCAAGGCCGTTTGAAATCATGACAATCCCCCTGTTGGACTCGGCAAATGCCGAAACAGGTGGACGCTATCAAAGCCGATTACCCGCGCCAGCCACGACATCCCATCTCAGCGGGTGTGGGGGTCAATTTTTCAAAAAAAACGCAAATGTGTTGCCTGTGCGCAACAATCTTCCGGTGGTGAATTCAATTTCCGGCGGCGATCAATATCAGCGCTGCATCCATCGCTGCCAGCGCGCTGGTTCGATCGGGCACGTCGTTGGCGAAGATCGAGAACGTGAATTCACGCCCCGACGCTGCAACAAAGTAGCCCGAAAGCGCGTTGGTGGCGTTGAGGGTGCCGGTCTTGGCCCACAGCTTGCCCTCCAGCGCGGTGCCCTTGAAGCGGCGGCTGAGTGTGCCATCGGTTCCGCCGACCGGCAGCGAGGCGCGCCACGCCGCTCCCCATGGCCGCCCGCCTGCCCAGCGCAGCAGGGCCACCGCCGCGCGCGGACTAACCCGGTTGTAGGTCGACATGCCCGAGCCGTCCGAGAAATCGTATCCGGCCCGCGGGATCCCCGCCGTATCGAACACCGCGCGTTCGGCGGCGAGCCCGGCTTCAAGCGATCCGAACTGCGCGGACTTGGGCGCATCAAAGATATCGCGCGAAGCCCAGGCGATCCCCAGACGGCGCAGCAGCACTTCGGCATGGAGGTTCTGGCTGGGCTTGTTGATGATCGCTGCTTCTTCCTCAAGCGGCGGAGTCGGGACCAGAACGGCGAAAGTCTGGCTCTTGGCCGGAGACAACGTCGGCGCAGGCCCGCCTTCGGCAACCGGCCGGTGGCGCACCACCAGCCGCCCGGTCACCTTGACCTGCCGGGCTTCGAGCGCGCGGCGCAGACTCCACGCGGCGTAGTGCGCGGGGTCGTCGATCCCGAGCAGTTCGCGCCAGGGTTTGGCATCGGCGCGGATGGTGCCGTAGAGCCGCAATTCAAACGAATTGGGGGCGCGTTCGTAGGCCAGCCGGGTTTCCCCCTCGGCAACAGTCATGGCCTCGTTGCGCAGCGTGTAGTAGGGCGAGACCGTCACCGTTGGCGCCGATCCGGCCGTTCCCGGGGTTACCACCAGCGGCAATTCGTTGTCATCGACGATCAATGCCGAGGTTGCCGTGCCCGAATCGGTCTGGATGTTGTTCCAGCTCATCCCCGGGCTCCAGCGCTGGTCGGCGAACAGGGTATCGTCGGCGATCAGATCGCCAACCTTGCGGGTCCGCGCGGCGATCGGATCGACCAGCTGGGAAAGGCAGCGCTGCTTGCAATCGGGCGCGGTCGAAAGATTGACCCCGCCCCCGGTCAGGAGCAGATCGGGCGCCTTCCGCCCATTCGGAACCAGCGTCAGACCGGTGGAGGCAAAGCCCGGATCGAACCGGTTCTGGCTCATCACCTCAAGCGCGGCGGCGGTGGTGAAGAGCTTGGTGTTGGAGGCCGGGATGAAGCGCTTGTCTGGGTCTATCGCCACCACCTCATGGCCCTGATCGTCGACCACCAGCAGCCCGAAGCGGGTTCCGGCGGGCGCCTTGGCCAGGGTATCTTCAATCCGCTGTTGCAGCGGCGCTTCGGCCAGGGCGGGCGCCGCGAGGGCGATAAGGGCGAGCGGCAGGAGGCGCGTGAACATCGCGCCAGACTGCCCCGACCTTCAGCGCAAGTCCACTACCTCAACCGGCGGCAGCGCACCGCTGCCGGGCTGTTCGGCCCAATCGCGCATGTTGAGCACCCCTCCATCGGCGCGCAGCGCGGCGACATGGTCAAGGTCGATCGTGCCGAAAAGCCATTGCAGTG
>JAKOWQ010000107.1 GCA_029781465.1 Pseudomonadota bacterium | reverse complement strand
GTACCAGGGCACCTCGATGGATCATTACGCCCATTCGCTGATCCAGGGGATCAATGCCGCCGCGCGGGAGAACCAATGCAACCTGCTGCTGGGCTGCGGTTTCAGCATTACCGGGAAGAGCCCGCAGCATCACAGCATCTGGTCGGTGCCCGGCGAGGGCATCGATTTTGTCCCGGTCGGTCCGTGGAATACTGACGGCCTAATCATCGTGCCGGACGAGTTGACCGAAACGCAGTTGCATTACGTGCGCGACCTGCTGGACTCGGGTTTTCCGGTCATCTTCACCACGCCCGAAGGGCCCGGGCCGCTGGTTTCGGTCGACAACACCGCCGGGATCCAATCTGCTTTTACGCATCTACTCAGCCACGGGCGGCGGCGGGTCGCCTTCATCGCCGGCAACCCCGGCCGCGGCGGCGACAGCGAGGAACGCCTGCGCGCCTATCAGGCCGCCCTGACAAACGCCGGGATGAAGTATATCCCCGGGCTGTGCGCATACGGCGAGCACCGCAAGGAAGGCGGCGCCGCGGCGATGCGGCAAATCCTGGCCAGCGGCGAGTGGTTCGATGCGCTGATCGCCAGCAACGACCTGTCGTGCATCGGCGCGATGGAGGTGTTGGCGCAGGCGGGGTTGCGCGTGCCCGAGGACGTGGCCGTGGTGGGCTTTGACGATATCGTTGAAGCGCGCGCCGTTTCGCCCTCCCTGACCACGGTCCGGCACCCCACTTTCTCGCTCGGCTATCAGGCGGTGGTCACCCTGCTGGAATACATCCGCGGCCAACAGGCCCGCAGCACCAAGGTGGTGGTGCCCACCCGGCTGGTCGTGCGCGAATCGTGCGGCTGCCGGCCGGGCACGCTCGAGATCCAGAGCGCGCGGTTGACGCCGGATGCCATTGTCCATCAAATGGCGGACGCCTGTTTTGCCGAAGCGCACAACAGCCCGATCGAGGAATTCCAGCTTCGGTCAGCCGGCCTGGTGGACAATTTCCTGCTGTCCTGCGCGCGGCGCGACCCCACGGCATGGCTGGATGCGGTGGATCAGGCGGTGAAATGGGCTGAAGCGCACGATGAAAACGCGGCCATATGGCAGGCAGCCAGCGCAATTTTGCTGCAAAACCTGAAAAACCTGGCGCAGTTGCATCCAGACCTTGATCTGCCCTATGCGGCGCTGTACCTTGACCAGGCGCGGCAGGAGATCGCCCGGCAATTGCAGCAGGCCACCTCGCGGTCGATGGTCGGATACATGCAGATGATTTCGCAGTTGGGGCGGTTGACCGCGGAAATGCTCTCGGCCATGAGCATCGAGCAAACCGCCGATATCCTGGCGCGCCACCTGCCCGAACTGGGCATCAACAATGCCCTGGTGACGCTGTATGAGGGCGGCAGCGACGATCCG
>JAKOWQ010000102.1 GCA_029781465.1 Pseudomonadota bacterium | reverse complement strand
ATCAAGGCGATCCTCAAGCACCTGATCCATGACGAGCGCGGCACTTCCGCGCTCGAGATGGGACTGATCGGCTCGCTGATCGTGATCGCGATGTTCAGCGCCCTGCAGAACTTTGCCAGCGAGAGCCAGAACACCTGGAACGCCGTTTCCAGCAAGACCGCACAAGCGGTCAGCAGATCGACGGGACATTAAGTAATTTTCAAGACTTTGCACCTAATCCGGCAGGTGCTGATCCGAGTAAAATCGAATGAGCCGGGTAACTGAAGACTGCCTATAGGAGACTGACCATGAAGTTCATCAACAAGCTTTTCCGTGACGAAGCTGGTGCGACCGCCATCGAATATGGCCTGATCGCTGCCCTGATCGCCGTTGCCGCCATCACTGCCATGCAGGGCCTGGGCAACGAGCTGCAGACCACCTTCAACACCACCTCGTCGGCCATGTCGGTCGCCAACTCGTCGGCTTCCTAAGCCCGGGTTTGGTTTGAGAATGGAGAGGGCGGCAGGGAAACCTGCCGCCCTTTCTCTTTGCCCGAACGGCGCGCTCAGTAGGTAACGAGCTTGACCTTGTCCCCGGCCTTGACGGTGCTGGAGGAGGTCAGCCCATTGAGCACCAGGAAACGGTCGAGCGGCGCGTCGGAATAGGCCATCTTCTGGGCCAGCGACTGCACCGTGTCGCCCTTCTTGACAGTGACCACCACCAGCTTGCGCGGTTTGACCGCGGCGGCCTCGGCATCGCTGATCCGGCGCAGCGAACCGAACATTCCGGTAAAGGTCGAAGTGTTGCCCGCCGGTACCACGGTAACGAAGTGAACCGCCTGATCGCCCGCCAGCTCATAGGCGAACACGGTGACATCGACCTGGCTGTTGCTGCTCGAATTGACCCGCGCCGTGGCATAGGCCGCCTTGATCCCGTTCACCGTGGTACGGGTTATCTCACCGGGATCGATCTGCGCCTGGCCCGACTGGGTCAGCGCCGCGAACGCCGCCTTGATATAGGCATCCATGTCGCCCTTGTAGGCCGCGGCAGTGAACTGTCCCTTGCCCGACTGGCCGGAAATGGCCACCGCGCGCGTTCCGTTGACCAGATAGAACCCGCTCGGCGCTTCGAAATGGAGCTTCATGAACGGATGGGTGAACTTGCGCCCATCGACCACGCCCTGCTTGGGATCGTCGCCATAGGTCAGCCCGCCGATCTTGCTCAGGAACAGATCGCGGTTGGTCTTGCCCTTGGCATTGCCACCGGCCCGGGCCAGCGCCGCGCGCACCCGCGATGCCGGATCGGGGTGAGTCGAGGCCCATTCGGGCACCCGGTCGGTGGTTCCCATCAGTTTGGCCTCAAGCGCGGTCTGGTTGGCCAGGCTCTGCAACACGGTCGACATCGCGCGCGGATCGTATCCCGCGCTGGTAAGGTACTGCACGCCCAGGTTGTCGGCTTCGGTTTCCTGCTTGCGCGAATACTTGAGCGTCAGCAGCTGCGAACCCTGCATGAACCCCTGCTGGAGCAGCTGGCCGATCCCGCTGTTGCCCAGCAGCGCCCCGGTAAGCAGCGTTCCCAGCACACCGATCACCGCGTTGCGGGTCGCCGCGCTTTGCCGCTTGGCTGAATGGCGCGCCGCGACGTGGCCAACCTCGTGACCCATGACGGCAGCAAGCTCTGCCTCGTTGTTCATCAGCGCCACCAGCTGGCGGGTCGAATAGACATAGCCGCCGGGGATGGCGAAGGCGTTGTTCACCGGCGAATTGAGCAGGGTGACGGTGAAATCGCCGGTTGCGTTGGACAGGCCGGACTGCACCGCGATGTTCTTGCCCACCGATTCGACATAGGCCGCCTGGGTGCCGGTTTCGGCCCCGCCGAATTCCTCGACCAGCTGCGGATGGGCCTTGGCGCCTTCCTGCTTGTCCTTTTCGCTGATTGACTGGACCGTGCTGGTTGCCGCCTGGGCGACCGGCAAGGCCATGATCGAAATCGCCGTTCCGACGGCGAGACGGTTGAAAAGCGAGGTCTTGCGCGGGGCCATGGGCTGCTCCTCCCGAAACTGGTTAACAGTCCGAGGGGTAGGCTTTTGCCAAGCGATTGAAAAGGCCCGTTATCGCCGCAGGGGTTCGTTTCGCCCCGCTCAGCCCTCGCCAATCCGCAGGAAACGCTCCTCGCGCCTGGCGCGCAGCTTTTCGCGGCTCAGCCCCGAAAGCCGATCGAGCTCCTCACCGATTGCGCCGCCCAGCGCAGCCGCCGCGCCCGCCGGATCGCGGTGCGCCCCGCCGACGGGCTCCTTGACGATCCGGTCGATCACTCCCAGCGAAAGCAGGTCCTGCGCGGTAACCTTCATCGCCTCGGCGGCCTCGGCGGCCTTTTCGTTGGTCCGCCACAGGATCGAGGCACCGCCCTCGGGCGAGATCACCTAATAGACCGCGTGTTCGAACATCAGCACCCGCTCGGCGCTGGCCAGCGCCACCGCCCCGCCCGAGCCGCCCTCGCCCACGATCGCGGCGACCATCGGCACCGGCAGGGCAAGGCAGGCTTCGGTCGAGCGGGCGATCGCTTCGGCCTGCCCGCGTTCCTCGGCCTCTACCCCGGGAAAGGCACCCGAGGTATCGACCAATGTCACCACAGGCAGCCCAAAGCGCCCGGCCAGCTCCATCAGCCGCACCGCCTTGCGATAGCCTTCGGGCTTGCCCATGCCGAAATTGTGCTTGATC
>JAKOWQ010000099.1 GCA_029781465.1 Pseudomonadota bacterium | reverse complement strand
ACTGGTAGCGCGGAAGTAGGTCTGCGCGAATTCGAGATCGGCCACGCTCGGCAGGCGCCGCCAGGCAATCTGGCGCACGTGCATGTCGCGCGGGCCCGCCACCACCAGCATCATGTTGGTCTCGGGAAGCCCGGTCGCCGGGTTCTTGGGGCAATCGACCCGCAACGTTACCGCCGGTCGGCGGCTGACCTGGCCCTGGTTCATGATGATCCCCTTGCCCGAGGGGCAGAACGAGGGGATCGCGGCGAAGATGTTCGCGGCATAGGCCTGGGGCGTGAGCCGCTGGGCCACCCCGGTAAAACGCTGATCGGTGAGCATGCTGCTCCAGCGCTCCACCGTCTCGCCGTTGGGCACCCGCTCGGTGATCTCGCCGCGCTCGTTGGCTTGCTGAAAGCCGACAGTGAACGACGGCACGGCATATTGCGAAAGACGGCCGTCGCTGTTCGCCGTCGGCGAAACGGCCTTGGCTGCCCCCAGCACGATCAAAGCTGCAAATGCCGTCTTCATTGTGTTTCCCTGTCTAACCGAGGGGCCTTGACCGGCAGATGAACAGTCCCCCACCCTCGCGCGTGTACATACGCGTATAGGGGCCAGGCACCAAGACCATGCAGCTTGTCATCGTTGAATCTCCCGCCAAGGCCAAGACCATCGAGAAATATCTCGGCAAGGATTTCAAGGTTCTCGCCAGCTACGGCCATGTCCGCGATCTGCCGCCCAAGGACGGTTCGGTCCGCCCGGACGAGGGCTTTGCGATGGACTGGGAGCTTTACGGCGACAAGCAGGCGCGGGTGAAGGCGATCGCCGATGCCGCCAAGGGAGCGGACCGGCTGATCCTCGCCACCGACCCCGACCGCGAGGGCGAGGCGATTTCGTGGCACGTGCGCGAGCTGCTGGCCAAGCGCCGCGCTCTGCCCAAGGATGTGCAGCGCGTTACCTTCAATGCCATCACCAGGGATGCGGTGACCACCGCCATGGCGCACCCGCGCGAACTCGATCAGGATCTGATCGACGCCTATCTGGCGCGCCGCGCGCTCGATTACCTGTTCGGCTTCACGCTTTCGCCGGTGCTGTGGCGCAAGCTGCCCGGCGCCAAGAGCGCAGGGCGGGTGCAGTCGGTGGCGCTGCGCCTGATCTGCCAGCGCGAGCACGAGATCGAGCTGTTCCGCCCGCAGGAATACTGGTCGGTCAGCGCCCGGATGGAGCAGGGCGGAACCCCGTTCGTCGCCCGGCTGGTGAAATTCGAGGGCGAAAAGCTGGAAAAGCTCAGCCTGGGGGACAAGGGCAGCGCCGACCGGGCCAGGGCTGCGGTCGAGGCCGGGGCGTTCCGGGTCGAGGAGGTCGATGTGCGGCCCACCCGGCGCAATCCCTGGCCGCCGTTCACCACCTCGACCTTGCAGATGGAGGCCGCGCGCAAGCTGGGCTTTTCCGCCAGCCACACCATGCGGGTGGCGCAGACGCTCTACGAGGCCGG
>JAKOWQ010000090.1 GCA_029781465.1 Pseudomonadota bacterium | reverse complement strand
GGAACCCCTTCTTCTTGAGCCTTGGATCCGATCAGGCCGGGGCCAGCGCGGCGTCGGGAAATTCGCTCTGTGCCTTGCCGATCAGCGCGCGATCGTCCTGGTTCCAGGGATGGAAGCCGGGCAGGTAATAGGCAATCAGCGGCAGCACGATCTTGCGCAGCACACCGGGGGAGCCGAACAGGTACCAGAACAGCCGGGCCTTGACCTTCCAGCCGGTCAACCCGTCCTGCGCCAGCAGATCGAGCGTATCGTTCCAGCGGTTGCGCACGAAATTGACGGTGATCACCGACATCATCACGCTCTTGAGCTTCCAGCGCCTCCACCGACTCCAGTCACGGGTGGCGTGAAGGTAGGTATCGAAGGCGACGCCCTTGTGCTCGATTTCCTCGATCGCGTGCCAGCGCCACATCGCGCCGCAGACCGGATCGGCGTCCTTGAAGTGCTTGGGGTTGGACAGGAATTCGTGCGCCATGATCGCGGTGTAGTGTTCCAGCGCGATGGTCGCGGCGAGGTTCACGATCGGCGGACGTTCCTTGATCATCCGCATCATTTCTTCCAGCCGACGGTCGATCCCGTCCATGTCATAACCGGCCTCGGCGGCGGCCTTGTTGAACACGATGTGTTCGCGGGTGTGGTTGACCTCCTGCTTGACGAAGGCGCGGATCTCGGCCTCAAGCTTGGGGGGAACCCCGTCGCGGTGCGCCTTGACCGCCTCGATGAACATCGCCTCGCCGCGCGGGAAGGTGGCGGAAAGGGCGTTATGCCAGCACGAAGCGATCGGATCGTTGTTGAGCCACCAGCGACCCGGCTTGCTTTCGCGCAGGAAGCGCTCGTCGCGCACCGTGATCGCGAGATCGGCGGGGGTGGGAACGTCCAGCTTGCCCGAAACGGGCTGGGCTTCTACGGCGGGGGGGAATTTGGTTTGCGCGTTCATGCCCACCAATCTAGAGTAACTTACACCAATGTCAATAAGAAAGCGTCTGACCCAGGAAGAAAGCCGCCTTGCCGCGCTTGAGGCGGCGAGCGCGCTGCTGATCGAGCTGGGGCCGCAGGCGGTGACGCTCAAGGCGGTGGCATCGCGAATCGGACGCACCCATGCCAATCTGCTGCACCATTTCGGCTCTGCGGCGGGTCTGCAAAAGGAACTGGCGGCCTATCATGCGCAGCAGGTCTGCGATGTAATCGCCGATGCGGTGAAGGCCACCCGCGCGGGTGAGGGCACCCCGGGGCAGGTGGTCGATCTTGCCTTCGATGCCTTCGATCAGGGCGGCGGTGCCGCGCTGGCAACCTGGATGCTGCTCAACGGCAACGAGGATGCGCTCGATCCGCTGGTCGAGACGATCCACGATCTGGTCGACGAACTCGATGAAACCGGGACAGGCAAGATGAAGCCGGCCTCGCATTCGCTGGTGCTGCTGGCGCTCGGCGATGCGCTGATCGGTGAGGCGCTGACCCGCTCGCTCGGGCTGCCGCGTGATGCCGCGCGGGCCACCGCGCGCACCATGCTGATGGTTGCGGCGCAGGAAGCCGGGCTGTTCCCGCCGGTTCAGCCCTGCTGAAGCCAGGCCGGCCGCAGCGTTTCGGAAATGTCCTCGATCCGCCGGTGATCCACCGCTAGCCCCAGGGCAGGCCATGCCGCGCGCCGCCGCGCGGGGTCGCTATCGGCCAGCGGCACAACCACCAGCCGCCGGTTGACTTTCTGCCGCCAGTTCATCCGCGCGGTGTTTTCCTGCCCGATGTAGCAGCCCTTGGTGAAGGAAACCCCGTTCAGCTCGGCGGCATTGCATTCGAGCCACAGCAGATCGCCCAGCTCAGCCGAACCTTCGCAGACGCCGTGCGAGAGACGATGGGCAAGCCATTGATCTTCTGCGCTTTCGCCCTCCGGTACGCCCAGCCAGCGTTGCCCCAGATCGGGCAGGCGCGGATCGGGTGACGGGCCGCTTTCGGCCCGCCAATGGACCGCCAGTGCAGGGTCGATCGCGATCGCGATCTGGCGGCGCAGCCGGTAGAGCGACAGCCGTTTGACCAGCGCCTCGGCCTGCGCTGCCTCACAATCAAGCAGCAGGTCTTCGCCATCTGCCCAGACCAGAAAATCGAACAACATCTTGCCTTGTGGGCTAAGCAGCGCGGCCCAGACCGGCAGGGGACCGGCCACGTCGTTGGTCACAAGCCCTTGCAGGAAGCCGCGCACATCCTCGCCCGCAAGGCGGATCACGGCGCGGCTGGCAAGGTGGGTGGCAGTCATGGGTGACAGATAGGGCGCGCAGTGCCTAAGGGGAAGGGATGAACAGCTCCGCGAATCGCCTGACCATCCGCCGTCCCGACGATTGGCACGTGCACCTGCGCGATGGAGCGATTCTTGCCGGGGTTGTGCCCCACACCGCGCGGCAGTTTGCCCGGGCGATCGTGATGCCCAACCTGTCCGCGCCGATCACAAGCGTTGCTGCCGCCCAGGCCTATCGCCAGCGGATCCTGGCCGCCCTGCCCGAGGGCAGCCAGTTCACTCCGTTGATGACCTGCTATCTAACCGACCACAGCGATCCCGATGAATTGCAGCGTGGGCTTGAGGAAGGGGTGTGGCTGGCGGCCAAGCTCTATCCCGCGCACGCCACCACCGGATCGGCGCACGGGGTGACCGACGTGGTCAACATTCGCTCCGTGCTGGAACGGATGGAGCGGATCGGCATGCCCTTGCTGGTCCACGGAGAGGTTACCCAGGCCGACGTCGACGTGTTCGACCGCGAGGCGGTGTTCATCGAACGCGTGCTCGCCCCACTGCTGCGCGACATGCCGGGGCTGAGGACGGTGTTCGAGCATATCACCACCGCCGAGGCTGCGGACTTCGTCATGGCAGCGGGGGAGAATGTCGCGGCGACAATCACTCCGCAGCACCTGCACATCAACCGCAACGCCATGCTGGTGGGCGGGATCCGGCCCCATGCCTATTGCCTGCCAGTGGCCAAGCGCGAAAAGCACCGGCTGGCGCTGCGCAAGGCGGCCATATCGGGCAATCCCAGCTTCTTCCTCGGCACCGATACCGCGCCGCACGCCCGCCACCTGAAGGAAGCGGCCTGCGGCTGCGCCGGCATCTTCAACGCACCCTTCGCGCTCGAAAGCTATCTCCAGGTGTTCGAGGAAGAGGACGCGCTGGACCGGTTCGAGGCCTTCGCCAGCGAGAATGGCCCCGCCTTCTACCGCCTTCCGCTCAATTCGGGCACGGCAACGCTGGAGCGCGGCGCGGTTGAGGTTCCCGGTGAAATCGATGCCAACGGTACCACTATCGTCCCGTTCCATGCGGGAGAGACACTGCGCTGGAGGTTCGTCGCCTAGGCGGTCCGCCGCTGCGCCAGCAGATCCCAGACGAACACTGCAATGGCAGTC
>JAKOWQ010000058.1 GCA_029781465.1 Pseudomonadota bacterium | reverse complement strand
CCTGCCCGCGCATGGCGGACTGTGGGACGCCGCGCGCGAGACCGGCCACGATGTCGCCGCCCGGCTGGCAGTGGTGCCGATGGTGCTCGAAGCACGCGGTCTCGATGTAACACCCGCCACGCTCGAGCGGGTCCGCGCCACCGGGGACGAGCGCGGCGCACGCATCCTCGAACGAATCCTTGACGATGAAATCGTCCATGTCCGATTCGGTTCAACCCATTTCGACGCGGTCTGCCGCGAACGCGGCGAGACCCCGGAAACCCTGTGGAAAATGCTGGTCCGGCGCCACTTTCGCGGCTCCGTTAAGCCACCGTTCAACGACTCGGCGCGCGATAGGGCCGGTTTATCGCGCTCCTTCTACGCAGCCCTTGCCAGTTGAAACCTGCCCCCGCTAGCACCGCATCAAGAGACGGCGGGGGGCTACCGACCATCTCAGGGAAATCACCTTTCGGCAGGCTTCGGCCCGCCGGACGGGTCGCAAGACAAGGCAGGATTCTACGTGGTCGCAATCCAGTTTATTGCCAAGGTAAAGACAGCCGCCGGCGCTTTTGCCGCGCTCGCCGCCCTGGCTTTCGGTACGCCCGCCCTTGCCAACAGCGCCGCCGCCAACGCCGATATCACTGCCCCGCTGCGCGCCGCCCAGGCCGCCCGCCCGAGCCAGGGTGACGACGAATTCCAGCGCCTGTTCGCGGGCTGGACCAATCCGCAGACCGCCAGCCTGGCGATTGCCACCACTTCGGCGCCGGCTTCGGTGCAGCGCCCCACCTCGGTTTCGATCCCCTCGCGGATGCCGGTCGAAGGCGCGGCGCTGACCAGCGGCTATGGCATGCGCTGGCACCCGGTTCTGGGTGGCCGCCGCCAGCACAAGGGCGTCGATCTGGCCGAGCCGACCGGCACTCCGGTCTATGCCACCGCCGATGGCGTGATCAGCAAGGCCGAATGGTTTTCCAGCTACGGGCTGTTCATCAGCGTGGAGCATGGCGCCGATATCCAGACCCGCTATGGCCACCTTTCGCGCCTCAACGTCGAAGCCGGCCAGCAGGTCCACAAGGGCGACCTGATCGGCTACGTCGGCTCGACCGGCCGCTCGACCGGCCCGCACCTGCACTACGAAGTGCGGATCGCAGGCACTGCGGTCAACCCGATCCCCTATCTGCAGGGCGAAGGCTCGGCTACGGCTCCGGCCGTAGGCGGCGAAGCCGCGATGGGCGGGGGCGACGAGGAATAGGATTTTGCGGCACCGGGCGCAGACCCGGGCCTGACGTCAGCTTCGGGAGGATGCTGAGCAGCGGGGCGACGGGAAACCGTCGCCCCGCTTGCTTTTCGGCCCCGTGCGCCAGAGCCGTTTTTCTTTGCTCGCCTTTAATCGATCGGTTAAACAGCCGTTGGATACGGCCGATAGGGCCGCAACGGAGAGAATGGACCCCCATGCACCCATCGATTCAAGCGCGCAGCAATCCCGACAACCCCGCCGTGATCATGGCCGGCAGCGGCGCGGCGATCAGCTATGCCGAACTCGATCGGCGCTCGCACCAGG
>JAKOWQ010000051.1 GCA_029781465.1 Pseudomonadota bacterium | reverse complement strand
AGCTGGGTGACGACCCGCACGTTGACGCGGTATTCCGGCTGGCTGCCACCGAACAGATCGGCGACGAACAGCTCGTCCTTGTCTTTCAGCGCGGCGAGAAAATCCGCCTTCAGGTTGGCCCAGTGCTCGGGCGCCATCGGCTGGTTGATCGCACCCCAGTTGATCGAATCCTCGGTGGTGGCATCGCGCACCACGAACTTGTCCTTGACGCTGCGCCCGGTGAACCGGCCGGTATCGACCAGCAGCGCCCCATCCCGGGTCAGGCGGCCCTCGCCGCGCTGCAATGCCTGCTCAACCAGCGGCGCGGTGCCAAGGTTGGCGTACACCTTTGCCGAGGTGGCAATACCCTGCTTTTCGAGCGGATAGGAAAGCGAACCGGTCAAAACGATCTCCGTGGTCGGTTGGGCGGCATCCACCGCCAGGCTTTGCATAGGTATGCAGATCAGAGTCGAGGCGCGCATAGTCGAGCCAGGTCGATCCGTCAAATTGCCCTGTGGATCAGGCAAAGATTTGCGTAATCAGGGGCTTAACCCGAGCGTCAAGAGCCGCGATTGCATGCCCCGGCAAGAATGGCTAACCCCTTGAGCCGCAACCCGATAACCCAACCGAAAGCGGCAATGGCCCAAGCCAGCCCCACCCCTGCTCCCGAAGCCGCGCCGCCGCGGACGATCGCGCTGGTCGATGACGATCGCAACATCCTGACCAGCGTCTCGATCGGGCTCCAGGCCGAGGGATTCGCCACACGGGTCTATTCGGATGGCGCGAGCGCGCTCAAGGCGCTGCTCGAGAATCCGCCCGACCTTGCGGTGTTCGACATCAAGATGCCGCGCATGGACGGGCTCGAGCTGCTGCAGAAGCTGCGCGAGCAATCGGCGCTTCCGGTGATCTTCCTGACCAGCAAGGATGAGGAACCCGACGAGGCGCTGGGGCTGGCGCTGGGTGCCGATGACTATATCACCAAGCCCTTCAGCCAACGGCTGCTGGTTGCCCGGATCCGTGCGATCCTGCGCCGGGCCGAGCTTGTCCGCGACGAAGCCGAGGCCGCTCCGGACGAACCGCAATCCGATCCGATCCGGCGGGGCCGTCTGGTGATGGACCCGCCCCGCCACCACGTTACCTGGGATGGGCGGGCGGTTTCGCTGACCGTCACCGAGTTTCTGATCCTCGAGGCGCTGGCGCTGCGCCCGGGCGTCATCAAGAGCCGTAACCAGCTGATGGATGCCGCCTACAGCGACGACATCTTCGTCGACGACCGCACGATCGACAGCCACATCAAGCGGCTGCGGCGCAAGTTCCGCGCGGTGGACCCCGGCTTTTCGGGCATCGAAACGCTTTATGGCGCGGGCTATTCGTTCGCCGATGGCTGACCCCGAGACAGCGACGGGAAAGGCGCGAACGCGGCTGTTCAGCTGGCGACGGCCTTCGCTTACCGTGCGCATCCTGGTGCTCAACGTGATCGCGCTGGGGCTGATGGCGGGAAGCATGTGATACCTCGATTCCTACCGCAACCAGCTTTTAAACGAACGCTTCCGCCTTGCCCGCGGCGAGGCCGAAATCGCCGCCGACGGTCTGGCCGAAACCCCGATAGCCGGACGCGCGGCGCTGCTTCAGCGGATCGGCACCGAACAGAACCTGCGGCTGCGGCTGTACGATTCCAGGGGGCAGCTTGCCGCAGACAGCTTTGCGCTTGGCCCGCCTTCGTTCGCCTTCATCGATCCGGAGAGCGAGCCCTGGTATCAGCAAGCGGCGCGAATCCTCGATCGTGGAATGAACTGGATTCTCGGAACCGCGCCGATCCCGTCCTATCGTGACCCCCTGCGTGAGGAAATCGCCGCCTGGCCCGAGCTGGGTGCCGCGCTTGCGACTGGCAGTACAGTGGTAGCGCAGCGCGCGGCGCCGGATGAGACCCCCGTGATCAACGCCGCCACTCCGGTTGGCGTACGCGGCGAAATGCTGCTTGCCACCCGAAACGCCACCGACATCACCCAGTCGGTGCGCGACGCGCGCCAGACGCTGGCAATCGTGCTGGCGGTGACGCTGATGATCTCTATCCAGCTCTCGCTGTTCCTGGCCCGGACAATCGTCCAGCCGCTGCGCACGCTGGTCCGCGCCGCGATCCGGGTGCGATCCGGGCGCGACCGCGAGGTGGTGGTCCCGCGCCTTCCCGAGCGCGGCGATGAGATCGGGCTGCTCGCGCGGGCCATTTCCGACATGACCACCGCGCTGCGGCAGAAGATCGACTCGGTCGAGACCTTTGCGGCCGATGTCGCGCACGAGATCAAGAACCCGCTCGCCTCCCTGCGCAGCACGCTCGAATCCTTGGGCAAGGTCGAGGATCCGCAGCTGCGCAGCGAACTGCGCGCGATCGCCGCGCACGATGTCCAGCGGATCGACCGGCTGGTTACCGAAATCGCCGAAGCCAGCCGGATCGATGCCGAATTGAGCCGCACCCAGTTCGTGCCGGTCGATCTGCTGGGGCTGGCCCGGGCGCTGATCGCCGCGCGGGGCGAACGCGGCGCGAATGGCGATTGCCGGGTGCGGATCACCGCGCCTGACGCCGGCCCGCTCGAGGTTCCCGGCGACGCGGCGCGGCTCGAGCGGGTGATAGAGAACCTGCTCGACAACGCGATCTCGTTCTCCCCTCCTCGCGGCGCGGTCACCGTGGCCCTGTCCCGCCTGGATGAGCGGATCGAACTTTGTGTCAGCGACGAGGGTCCCGGAATTCCCGCCGAGGCCCGCGAGCAGGTGTTCGAGCGCTTCCATTCGCTGCGCCCGCCCAGCGAGGAATTCGGCAGCCATTCGGGGCTTGGCCTGGCCATTGCCCGGACCATCGCCGAAGCGCACGAAGGAACCCTGACCGCGCGAGACCGCTCCGACGGCAAACCCGGCGCGTGCCTGGTGCTGGATCTGCCTGCCAGCGAGGTTGACGAGTGAGCCTGCTCCACCAGGCCAGCTGCGTGGCAATCGGTGCGCGCGCGCTGCTGATCGAAGGGGCGCCCGGCAGCGGCAAATCAAGCCTCGCCCTGGCGTTGATCGACCGGGGGGCGCGACTGATCGGCGACGACGGCGTTCGGCTGGAGGCGCGGCAGGGTCGGCTGTTTGCCAGCCCGCCGCCGCATATCTCCGGCTTGATCGAAGTGCGCAACCTGGGCCTGATCGGAATGCCCACCGTGTCCGATGCCGTGGTGGCGCTGGTGCTGCGCCTCGATCCGGAGGCGCCGCGTTTCATCGATACCGCCGGGCAGACCGAGCTGGGCGGCATTGGCGTGCCGCTGGTGCGGATCTGGCCCGAGAGCCCGGTGCTGGCGATCAAGGCCGAGCTGGCGCTCGAGCGGTTCGGCCTCGCGTGAGGCCCCTTTCCTTTCGGTTCGACAACGCCCAAATAGTGCTCAGCCCATGAGTTCAGCTTCCGCCCCCACCCCTCAGCGCGTGCTTCTGGTCACCGGCCTGCTTGGCGCGGGCAAGACCACGGTGCTGAGGGTGCTTGAGGATCTGGGCTGGGAAACGATCGACAACTTCCCGATCCGTCTGCTCGACCGTCTGATCGACAGCGCCGATGTCCCGCCGGGTGAAGAGCGTGCGCCCTTGGCGATCGGGTTCGATTCGCGCACCCGCGGGTTCGATGCGGGCAAGGTGATCGAGCGGGTCAAGAAGCTGGTGGCGCGGCCCGACCTTGAGCTGACCACGCTGTTCCTCGATTGCGCGGGTGCCGAGCTGGAACGGCGCTATAACGAGACCCGCCGCCGCCACCCGCTGGCGCAGGACTTGCCCGCCGCAGCCGGCATCGCCGCCGAGCGCGAGCTGATGGAACCGCTCAGGCGCTGGGCCGACATGGTGATTTCCACCACCCAGTTCACCTCGAACGATCTGCAACAGGCGATCCGCGAGCGATTCCTGCCCGGGGCGCCCCAGACCCTGACCATCAGCATCACCAGTTTCGGGTTCGCCCGCGGCATGCCGCCGATCGCCGATCTGGTGTTCGACATGCGTTTTCTCGACAATCCGCACTGGGACCCGGCGCTGCGCGAATTGACCGGGCGCGACGCTGCGGTGGGAGAACACGTGCGCAAGGACCCCGCCTTTGCCGAGGCCTTCGCGCGCATACGCGATCTAATCCTGCTGCTGCTGCCGCGCTATCAGGCGCAGGGCAAGGCTTACGTGAACATCGCCTTTGGCTGCACCGGCGGGCGGCATCGCTCGGTCTTCACCGCCGAGGAAATTGCCCGCGAGCTGAGGCTTGCGGGCTATGCACCCAGCCTGCTCCACCGCAATCTGCAATCGCGCGCGGCCGATCTGGTTGAAGGAAAGCATTGACCGCGATGCGCAACCCCGGCATGCCCCGGCGCCACTTTCCGGACCGAATCGTCGGGTCGCAACCGTGGAGCGGAAATCCAGTATGATCGGCATGATCCTGGTCACCCATGGCAAGCTCGCCGAGGAATTTGTCCATGCCATGGAGCATGTCGTCGGCCGTCAGGAAGCGGTCGCCACGGTGTGCATCGGCCCCAACGACGACATGGAAGCGCGCCGCCGCGAGATTGCCGAGGCGATCGCTGCGGTCGATGGCGGACAGGGCGCGATCATCCTCACCGATCTGTTCGGCGGCACGCCATCGAACCTGGCGATTTCGCTGATGCAGGCCGGCAAGGTTGAGGTGATCGCGGGAATCAACCTGCCGATGCTGATCCGGCTGGCCAAGGCACGTTGTTGCATGGGGCTATCCGCCGCCGCGATTGCGGCGCGCGATGCCGGGCGCAATTACATCACGATCGCGTCCGAGTTCCTCGGGCAGGACGCTTGAGCGGGAGCGCGGGGGAAAGCATGGCCGAGGCAAGCGAAAGCGTCGAGATCGTCAACAACCGGGGCCTCCATGCCCGGGCCAGCGCCAAGTTCGTCAATGCCGTCACCAAGCTGGGCGATGGCCTTTCGGTCAAGGTACGCAAGGACGATGCCGATGCCGAGGGCGCTTCGATCCTTGGGCTGATGATGCTTGGCGCGGCCAAGGGCGACACGATCGAAATCGTCGTTGTCGGCGAGGAGGCCGAGGTCGCGCTGACCAAGCTGGTCGGGCTGGTCAAGGACGGGTTCGGCGAGGACTGAGCGCTTGTCTCGCCGCCAGATCAGCGGATTTTCCAATCCCACCGTCAAATTCCTGCGTTCGCTGCGCGAGAAAAAGCACCGCAAGGCGGCCGGGAAATTCCTGGCCGAGGGCCTGCGACTGCTGACCGACGCGCGCGAAAGCGGGCACTTGCCCGAGATACTGGTGATGGCCGAAGGGCGCGAGGCTCATCCGCTGCTGGCCGCACTCGAAGCCGAGGTGGTTCGCC
>JAKOWQ010000447.1 GCA_029781465.1 Pseudomonadota bacterium | reverse complement strand
GCACCGCAGCGGCAATCTGGTGGCGCTGAGCGCGGCGGCATGGATCGTATCGGCGCGGAACGGCTGACCTTGCCTTCGCGCTTGCCGGGCATTCGCCTCTGTCCTATCGGCGGCGGGCTATGATCTCGACCAACGACATCCGCCGCTCCTTTCTCGATTACTTCGGCAGCCATGGGCACGAAGTGGTTCAGAGCGCCCCGCTGGTGCCCTACAACGATCCGACGTTGATGTTCACCAACGCCGGGATGGTGCCGTTCAAGAACGTCTTCACCGGGCTTGAAACGCGCGCCGTGCCGCGCGCGACCAGCAGCCAGAAGTGCGTTCGCGCCGGGGGCAAGCACAACGATCTCGACAACGTCGGCTACACTGCGCGGCACCACACCTTCTTCGAGATGCTGGGCAACTTCTCCTTCGGGGACTATTTCAAGGAACAGGCGATTACCCACGCCTGGACCTTGCTGACCAAGGAATGGGGCCTGCCCAGGGACAAGCTCCTGGCGACGGTCTATCACACCGACGACGAAGCCTTCGCGCTGTGGAAGAAGATCGCGGGCCTTTCGGAAGACCGGATCATCCGCATCCCCACCAAGGACAATTTCTGGGCGATGGGCGATGATGGCCCGTGCGGCCCATGTTCGGAAATCTTCTTCGATCACGGCGAGCACATCTGGGGCGGCCCCCCGGGATCGGCGGAGGAAGACGGCGACCGCTTCATCGAAATCTGGAACCTGGTGTTCATGCAGTTCGAGCAGGCTTCGGGCGAGATCGTCTCGGAGCTGCCCAAGAAGTCGATCGACACCGGCATGGGGCTGGAACGGATCGCGGCCGTGCTTCAGGGTGAGCATGACAATTACGATACCGACACATTCAAGGCTTTGATCGCCGCGTCCGAGCATCTCACCGGGGTGAGGGCCGAGGGCGAGCACAAGGCCAGCCACCGGGTTATCGCCGATCACCTGCGCTCGACCAGCTTCCTTTTGGCCGACGGGGTCCTGCCCAGCAACGAAGGGCGTGGCTATGTGCTAAGGCGGATCATGCGCCGCGCGATGCGCCACGCGCACCTGCTGGGGGCGAAGGACCCGCTGATGCACCGGCTGGTTCCCGCACTGGTCCAGGAAATGGGCGCCGCTTATCCCGAACTGGGCCGCGCCCAGCCGTTGATCGAAGAGACGCTTCAGCGCGAGGAGGTGCAGTTCCGCCGCACGCTCGCCAACGGGCTCAAGCTGCTCGACGAGGCCACCTCCGGGATGAACGCGGGCGGCGAGCTGCCGGGCGAAACCGCCTTCCGGCTCTATGACACCTATGGGTTTCCCTACGATCTGACCGAGGACGCGCTGCGTGTCCGCAAGATCGGAATTGACCGCGCCGGCTATGATGCTGCGATGGCCCAGCAGAAGGCCGCCGCGCGGGCCGCCTGGAAGGGCAGCGGCCAGGCTGCCGATGAAGAGGTGTGGTTCGACATCGC
>JAKOWQ010000020.1 GCA_029781465.1 Pseudomonadota bacterium | reverse complement strand
GGGATGCCGTATAGCGTCACGCTCACGAAGGCGGCCTTTCATAGTGGTGGGTGCGGGGATTGTCGCAGGTGTAAAGGGTGTAATCCTGATAGTATTCGGCGCGGCCCCGGGCCTGAACGCGCGAATGGTCCGGCTGGCTGCCCCAGGCCCGAGCGGAATCGGCATCGGCCCATTCCGAGATCGCGATAACTTCGCCATCGTCCGAGGTGTAGCTCTTGAAGGAGAGGAACCCCGGCTGGGCACGGGCCAGCGCTTCCATGCGCGCGGCATCGGCGGAATAGGCGGCAGCGTCCAGATCAGCGCGCTTGCGGTTGCGGAAGACGACGAGGAACATGGACGGGACTTAGCGGTGCAAAGCTTGCGCCCGCAACCGTTTTTGGCCAAAGCCCTCTCCATGTCCGTCAACACCTTTGGCCGTTTGCTGCGTTTCACCACCTGGGGCGAAAGCCACGGGCCGGCGCTGGGCGCGGTGGTCGATGGCTGCCCCCCGGGGCTTGAGCTTGACGATAGCTGGATCCAGCCCTTCCTCGATGCGCGCCGTCCGGGCCAGTCAAAGTTCACCACCCAGCGCCAGGAACCCGATCAGGTCCATATCCTTTCGGGCGTGTTCGAGGGGCGGACCACCGGAACCCCGATCAGCCTGGTGATCGAAAATACCGACCAGCGCTCGAAGGACTATTCCGAGGTCGCCAAGGCCTATCGCCCCGGCCATGCCGACTATGCCTATGATGCCAAATACGGCTTTCGCGACTATCGCGGCGGCGGGCGCAGTTCGGCGCGCGAAACCGCGGCGCGGGTGGCCGCCGGAGCAGTAGCGCGACTGGTGATCCCCGAGGTTTCGATCACCGCCCACGTGGTCGAGATCGGCGGCGATGCCATCGACCGTGAACTGGCGGCGGCAACCCGGCTCAACGATTCGCAGTTCGCCCGCTCCAACCCGTTTTTCTGCCCCGATCCCAAGGCGGTGAAGCGCTGGGAAAAGCTGGTCGACGAAGCGCGGCTGGCGGGATCTTCGCTGGGCGCCGTGGTCGAGTGTGTTGCCACCGGGGTTCCGGCGGGTTGGGGCGCGCCGCTTTATGGCAAGCTCGATGCCGATCTGGCGGCGGCGATGATGGGGATCAACGCGGTCAAGGGGGTGGAAATCGGCGATGGTTTCGCCGCCGCGCGGCTGACCGGCGAAGGCAATGCCGATCCGATGCGTCCCGGCACTGATGGTCCGCAGTTTCTTGCCAACCACGCCGGGGGGATCGCGGGCGGGATTTCAACCGGGCAGCCGGTGGTGGTGCGGGTGGCTTTCAAGCCGACCAGCTCGATCCTCACGCCCGTGGAGACCATCGACCGCGCTGGCGAGGCAACCGAAATCCGCACCAAGGGCCGCCATGATCCCTGCGTGGGCATCCGCGGCGCGCCGGTGGTCGAAGCGATGATGGCGCTGGTGCTGGCCGATCACAAGCTGTTGCACCGGGGGCAGTGCGGCTAGCACCTCTTCCAACCCTATCCCCTGAGCACCGCCCCAAGCTTGGCAGCGGCAGCCGTCACCCGTTCGGCAATGGCCTTGAGCTCGGCTTCGTCGAAGCTCTTTTCGCCCGGCTGCAAAGTGACCTCGATCGCGAGGCTCTTCTGCCCATCGGGAACGCCCTGCCCGCGGAAATCATCGAACAGCCGGGCAGCGACGATATTGGCCTTGTCCGCGCCTCTGATCGTCCGAACCAGATCGCCAGCAGGAAGCGCCGCGTCGACCAGAAAGGCGAAATCGCGCTTCACCGCCTGTAAGGCGGGTGGAGCATAGGCGCTGCGGGCAAAGCCTGCGGCCTTCTTCGCCGGGATCGCATCAAG
>JAKOWQ010000011.1 GCA_029781465.1 Pseudomonadota bacterium | reverse complement strand
TTACGCAAACCACGCCGTTGCGGTTCATCAGGCTGGCGGGGACAGGAGCAAGCTCGCTTGCGCCCAGCGGAGCAGCGGCGGCCAGCGCCGCGAGCATCAGGATCGGCTTTTTCATGCCTCGAATTTGCCACGCGTCGGGGATCGGCGCAATCGCCTCGTTTCAGCCCGCGCGCAGTTCCTCCGCCAGCAGTCGGAACTCCTCTGCGCGCGGGCTGTTCTTGCGCCAGACCAGCGCGATTTCGCGGTTCGCCGTGTCGCTCTTGAGCGGGCGGGCGACCACGCTGGTTCCATTGAGGATCCCCGCATCGAGCGCCATTTCGGGCAGCATGGTCAGGCCCAGGCCGTTATCGACCATCTGGACCAGCGTGTGCAGGCTGGTGCCGATCATCGTGGCGCTGGCGCGCAGCTCGGGCCGGTTGCAGGCAGCGAGGGCATGCTCCTTGAGGCAGTGCCCATCCTCAAGCAGCAGCAGGCGGTGTTCGTCGATCAGCTCCGGGGCAATCTCTTCGGGCGGATCGCGCGGATCGCCCTTGGGAAAGGCGACGAACAGCGCGTCGAGCTCGATCGTTTCCTTCTCCACTTCGCCAGTGGGGAAGGGCAGCGCGAGCAGCACGCAATCCGCCCGGCCGTGGTGCAGCGATTCGATTGCCGCCGCGCTGGTTTCCTCGCGCAGATAAAGCTTTAGCTGCGGGCGCTCGCGGCGCAGACGGGGGAGCATGCGGGGCAACAGGAATGGGGCGATGGTGGGGATCACGCTCATCCGCACCTCGCCCGAAAGCGGCTGCCCGGCGCTCTGCACCATGTCGGAAAGCTCTTCGGCCTCGCGCAGCAGCCGGTGCGCCTTGGCCACCACTGCATTGCCGAGCGGCGTAAAGCGCACCGCGCGCTTGGTCCGCTCGACCAGCACCACGCCGAGCAGCGTTTCGAGATCGCGCAGTCCCGCCGAAAGCGTCGACTGCGAGACGAAGCAGGCATCGGCTGCGCGCCCGAAATGCCCATGCTCGTGCAGCGCAACGAGGTATTGCAGCTGCTTGAGTGTGGGCAGGTAGGTGGTCATTCGGCAGCCTCGGCCGTGGGCGCGGCATCGTCGACATGGGTCATCTTGAGCTTGCCGTTCACCACCGCGAAGGCCAGCTTGCCTTCGACCAGATCGAGGGAGTCCTTGCCGAACACGTCGAAGCGCCAGCCTTCGAGCAGTGGCAGCTGCCGCACCCCGGCGGCGAGCAGTTCGAGATCCTCGCTGCGCGCGAGCAGGCGCGCGGCGACGTCGATCTCGCGGCTGCGGATCTTGAGCAGCAGCTTGAGCAGGTCCGCCACCAGCGCGCCTTCCTTGCCCAGCGGAGCGCCGCGCGGGGTACGCGGGGGAAGTTCATCGTCGCCCAGCGGGCGCGAAGCGTCGAGCGCGGCGATCAGCCGCTTGCCGATCTCGTTGTCCTTCCAGGCCGCGGAAAGACCGCGCACCTTGGCCAGATCGGCCTGCTGGCGCGGCGGATGGCTGGCGAGATCGGCCAGGGTTTCGTCGCGCGCGATGCGCCCGCGCGGCAGGTTCTTGTCCTGCGCCTCGATCTCGCGCCAATAGGCCAGCGCCTTGAGCCGCCCGAGCATCGCCGGGTTGCGCCCCGCCGCCTTGATCCGCTGCCAGGCCGCGCCGGGATCGTTGCGATAGTTGTCCGGATCGGCCAGCTTTTCCATCTCGATATCGAGCCAGGCACCACGCCCGGTCTTGATCAGGCGCTGGAGGATCTTGGGGAAGATCTTGGCCAGGTGGGTCACGTCGCCGATCGCGTAGTCGATCTGCCGCTCGGTCAGCGGGCGGCGCGACCAGTCGGTAAAGCGCGCGCCCTTGTCGATCTGGAGGCCCAGCCAGGATTCGACCAGGTTGGAATAGCCGATCTGCTCGCTCTGGCTGATCGCCATCATCGCGATCTGGGTGTCGAAGATCGGGTGCGGGGTTTTGCCGGTCAGATTGTAGACGATCTCGACGTCCTGGCCGCCGGCGTGGAACACCTTGAGCACGTCTTCGTTATCGACCAGCAGATCGAGCAGGGGGGACAGATCGATGTCCCTGGCCAGCGGATCGATCGCCGCGGCTTCGTTCGCGTCGGCGATCTGGATCAGGCACAGCTCGGGCCAATAGGTGTTCTCGCGCATGAATTCGGTGTCGACGCACACGAAATCGGCCTTGGCGAGGCGGGAGCAGAGATCCGAAAGCGCTTCGGAGGTTGTGATCAAAGGATGTATTTTCATCTTTATCTTCTGTAGGTGACCCCGTGCGGGGCCTCGGCTTGACAAGTGCGCGGGATTCGCCTGTTAGCCCGCGCTTTCGCCCCTGCATTATTGTGGGCCGCTTGGAAAGAGTTTCGATGCATCCTTATCGTTCGCATACCTGCGGCGCGCTTCGCGCCAGCGATGTTGGCCAGACCACCCGGCTTTCGGGCTGGGTTCACCGCAAGCGCGATCATGGCGGCGTGCTGTTCGTCGATCTGCGCGACCATTACGGCATGACCCAGATCGTCGCCGACGTTGACAGCCCGGCGCTGGCGCTGCTCGAAGGGCTGCGCGCGGAATCGGTTGTTACCATCGAGGGTGAGGTCAAGGCGCGCAGCGAAAGCACGGTCAACGCTGGCCTGCCGACGGGGGCGATCGAGGTCTATGCCCGCAGCGCGACGGTGCTGAGCCGCGCCGAAGAGCTGCCGCTGCCGGTGGCGGGCGAACAGGAATATCCCGAGGACGTGCGGCTCAAGTACCGCTTCCTCGATCTGCGGCGCGAAACGCTGCATGCCAATATCGTCAAGCGCACCGCGATCATCCGCGAAACCCGTCGGCGGATGGAGGACATCGGCTTCACCGAATATTCCACCCCGATCCTCACCGCCTCCAGCCCCGAGGGCGCGCGCGATTTTCTGGTGCCCAGCCGGATTCACGCGGGCAAGTTCTTCGCGCTTCCGCAGGCGCCCCAGCAGTACAAGCAGTTGCTGATGGTCGCCGGTTTCGACCGCTATTTCCAGATCGCACCGTGCTTTCGCGACGAGGATCCGCGCGCCGACCGCCTGCCGGGCGAGTTCTACCAGCTCGATCTGGAAATGAGCTTCGTCACCCAGGAAGAGGTGTGGGAGACGATGGAACCGGTCATGGCCGGGATCTTCGAGACCTTCGCCGAAGGGCGCAAGGTTACTCCCGCAGGCGAGTTCCCGCGCATCCCCTACGCCAGGGCAATGCTCGACTACGGCACCGACAAGCCCGATCTCAGGAACCCGCTGGTGATCCGTGACGTTACGGCGGAATTCCGCCAGTCGGGTTTCGGCCTGTTCGAGAAGATCGTCGGCAGCGGCGGCACGGTGCGCCTGATCCCGGCCCCCGCCACGGCCGACAAGAGCCGCAAGTTCTTCGATGACATGAACGAGTGGGCGCGCGGCGAGGGCCATGCCGGGCTTGGTTACGTAACGCGCAAGGGCGGGGTGTTCGGCGGGCCGATCGCCAAGAACCACGGCGAAGACCGGATGGCGGCGCTGTTTGACAGCCTCGGCCTTGGCCCGGATGACGGCGCGTTCTTTGCAGCGGGCAAGGAAGAGCAGGCCTCCAAGCTGGCCGGCGCCGCCCGCACCCGGGTGGGCGAACAGCTCGACCTGATCGAGCAGGATGCCTTCCGCTTCTGCTGGATCGTCGATTTCCCGTTCTACGAATGGAGCGAGGAAGAAAAGAAGCTCGATTTCGCACACAACCCGTTCTCGATGCCGCAAGGTGGGCTGGAAGCGCTGGAAAGCCAGGACCCGCTCACCATCAAGGCCTATCAGTACGATATGGTCTGCAACGGCTACGAACTGGCATCCGGTTCGATCCGCAACCAGCACCCGGATCTGATGGTCAAGGCCTTCGAACTGGTCGGCCTCTCCAAGGCCGATGTCGAGGAGCGCTTTGGCGGGATGTACCGCGCGTTCCAGTATGGCGCGCCGCCGCATGGCGGGATGGCGGCGGGCGTGGACCGCATGGTGATGCTGCTCTGCGGGGTACAGAACCTGCGTGAGATCACCCTGTTCCCGATGAACCAGCGCGCCGAAGAC
>JAKOWQ010000004.1 GCA_029781465.1 Pseudomonadota bacterium | reverse complement strand
CGAGGTTGAGGCCGCCCTTGCCACCGGACTGCTGCCCGACGCCGGTTGGGCAGCGCGGCTGTCGCGCTGGCTCGAGGCGCGCCTGCTGCGGCTGGGCGACAGGGTTTCGACAATCAGCCCGCAGATGTGCGCGAAACTGGTTGCCAAAGGCGTGGCTGGCGATCGCGTGGTCGAAATCCGCAACTGGGCCGACACGCGCTTTGCCCCCGATCCCGCCGGAGCCGAAGCGCTCCGCCGCGAATGGGGTCTGGGGGAGCGAAAGGTCGCGCTCTATTCGGGCAACATCGCGCGCAAGCAGGGGATTGAGATCCTGATCGAGGCGGCGCGGCTGCTTGAGAAGCGGGACGACATCGTCTTCGTGATCTGCGGCGAGGGTCCCAACCGGGCGGCGCTGGAACAGCTTGCAGACGGTCTCGGCAATGTCCGGCTCCACGATCTCCAGCCGGCCGAGCGGATGGGCGCGATGCTGACCATGGCCGAGCTGCATCTGCTTCCGCAGATCGCCGGGGCGGCAGACCTGGTTCTGCCGTCGAAGCTCACCAACATGCTGCTTTCGGGCCGCCCGGTGGTGGCAACCACCGAACCGGGAACCGGTCTCCATGCCGAAGTCGACGGCTGCGGCGTGGTAACGCCGCCGGGTGATGCGGCGGCCTTGGCCGGGGCGATTGCAGCGCTGTGCGACGATCCGGCCCGGCGCCAGATGCTGGGGGCGGCGGCGCGGCAACGCGCGGCAGAACGCTGGATGAAAGAAGCGATTATCGCCCGGATGACGGCAGAACTGGACCGGCTGGTCTAGGCGGATTCGCCTTCGGTGTCGGGCTTCTCGGCGTCCTGCGGTGCCTGTTCCGGGCCACTTTCGATCGGGCTTGGATCGACCGGCCCGTCAATCTCTTCATCCTGCGCCGCAGCCGAAGGCGTGGTTGAAGGCACTGCGGCCGGTGCTGGTGCCGCAGCCGCAGGGGGCGCGGGCTGAGCAGCCGGTGGCTCCTCTCCGGCAAAATGCGCGGCGACCAGCGCCGTCACCCCGACCGCGCCCGCCAAGATCAGCTTCCAGCTCGCTCCGATCCCGTTCATCGTATCCCTCAATCCTTGGCCCAGGGCGATTTGTGCCTGGCTGCTTCGGCGGCAACCTTGTGTTCCTCGTGCCGGCGCGCCTGATCGGCCATCGACACGGTGCAATAGGCGGTGAGCAACACGCCCATCGCCCAGCCGACCGCCTTCCAGCGGCTCTTGAACACGGTGTTCAGTTTCGGTCCGAAGCCCAGCATGGGCAGACATCGTAATGCAGCCGGGTTAAGGAAGCTTTCCTGCTTCCTGCTTGAGCTCGTAGAGCAGCTCGAGCGCCTCGCGCGGGGCCAGTGCATCGACGTCGAGTCCGGCAAGCCGTTCGCGCAGGTGATCGACCACCTCTTCCTTGTGCTCGATCGCAGCGGCGAACAGCGGAAGATCGCCCAGCCCGGCTGCGAGGCCGCCGGTTTCGGCGCGGCCCTTCTCAAGCCGATCGAGCACGGCCCGCGCCCGCGCAACCACCGGCCCCGGCACTCCGGCGAGCTTGGCCACGGCAAGGCCATAGGAGCGATCCGCCGGTCCCTCGGCCAGTTCGTGGAGCAACACCAGATCGCTCTGCCATTCGCGCGCGCGGACGTGGTGAAGCGAAAGCGCCTCGCAGCTTTCGGCCAGGCGGGCCAGTTCGTGGTAATGCGTGGCGAACAGGCAGCGGCAGCGGTTGGCCCCATGTACTGCCTCAACCACGGCCCAGGCCAGCGCCAATCCGTCGTAAGTGGACGTGCCGCGCCCGACCTCGTCGAGGATCACGAAGCTGCGCTCGCTCGCCTGGGCAAGGATCGCGGCGGTCTCGACCATTTCGACCATGAAGGTCGAGCGCCCGCGGGCAAGGTTGTCCGAAGCGCCGACCCGGCTGAACAGCCGGTCGACCAGCCCCACCACCGCCCGCTCCGCAGGCACGAAGCCACCGGCCTGGGCCAGCAGCACAATCAGCGCGTTCTGGCGCAGGAAGGTGCTCTTGCCGCCCATATTGGGTCCGCCGATCAGCCACAGGCGATTCTCGGCGCCGAGACGGCAGTCATTGGCAACAAAACGCTCGCCCCGCGCCGCAAGCGCGGCTTCGACCACCGGATGACGCCCGCCCGCAATCTCCAGCACCCGAGCGGAGTCTATCTCCGGCCGACACCAGCCGCCCTCGGCTGCGCGTTCCGCCTGCCCGGCGGCGACGTCGAGCCGGGCCAGCCCGGCAGCGGTGGCGGCGATGGCGTGGCGCGCCTTGATCGCAAGCCCGGTCAATTCCTCGAAGTGGGCCTCTTCGGCCGCCAGCGCATGTCCACCAGCCTGGGCAATCCGGCTCGCCTCCTCGTGCAGTGCCAGCGCGTTGAAGCGCACCGCCCCGGCCATGGTCTGGCGATGGGTAAAGCCGCTGTCGGGCGCCATCAGCGCATCGGCGTATCGGGCCGGAACCTCGACGAAATAGCCCAGCACCCCGTTGTGGCGGATCTTGAGCGCGGCGATCCCGGTATCGGTGCGGTACCTGGCCTCAAGCGCGGCGATGGCGCGGCGCGCGTCGCCCGAGATCCGCCGCAGCTCGTCGAGCGCGGCATCATAGCCTTCGGCAATGAACCCGCCCTGGCCGCGCTCGGTCGGGGGAGCGGGGACCAGCGCGCGCGAATAGAGATCGGTCAGCGCGCCGTGGCCGGTCAGGCTGGGCAGAAGCGCATCGAGCAGCGCCGGGCGATCCGTCCGCGCGGCGAGGTAATCGTGGATCCGCCGTGCTTCGCCCAGCCCGTCGCGCAGCTGGCCCAGATCGCGCGGGCTGCCGCGCCCCGCCACCACCCGGCCCAGCGCCCGCCCGAGATCGGGCAAGGCACGCATCACCGCGCGCAGATCGGCGCGAAGCAAGGGATCATCGTGCAGCCACTGCACCAATGCCAGACGCTGTTCGATCGCGGCGGGATCGGTGAGCGGAGCGGAAAGATCCTCGGCCAGCTGGCGCGCGCCCGCACCGGTAACGCAGCGATCGACCGCCTCGACCAGGCTTCCGCGCCGTGTGCCCTGGCTCGAAACGAGGATTTCCAGGCTCGCGCGGGTCGCCTCGTCCATCGCCAGATGCGCCTCGCCCGTACGCGCCAGCGGCGGCAGCAGCAGCGGCAGGCTGCCGCGTCCGACGTGATCGAGATAGGCAATCAGCCCCCCCGCCGCGGCCAGCATCGGCCGGGTGAACGTGCCGAAGCCGTCAAGTGTGGCGACCTCGTGCAGCTTCTTGAGCCGGGTTTCGCCGGCATCGCTCGAAAAATCGCGCGCCGGGCGCATGATCGCATCGACCGGTGCGCTTTCCAGCCCCTCGGGCACCACGGTTTCGCTCGCACCCAACCGGGCAAGCGCGGCCCCCAGCCGTTCGGGCGCGCATTCCTCCAGCTCCATCCGCCCGGTCGAGATGTCGCAGGCGGCGATCCCGACCGCGCCGCGCACCTCGCACACAGCCGCCAGCACATTTGCCCGGCGCGGTTCGAGCAGGGCTTCCTCGGTCAGGGTTCCGGCGGTGACGAAACGCACGATGTCGCGGGCCACCAGTGCCTTCGAGCCGCCGCGCTTCCTGGCCTGTTCGGGCGTTTCGGTCTGGTCGGCGATCGCTACCCGGCATCCGGCCTTGATCAGCCGGGCAAGGTAGCCTTCGGCGGAATGGGCCGGAACCCCGCACATCGGGATCGGAACCCCGTGGTGCTCGCCCCGGCTGGTCAGCGCGATATCGAGGATCTGAGCCGCCGCCTTGGCATCGTCGAAGAACAGCTCGAAGAAATCGCCCATCCGGTAGAACAGCAGGCAATCTCCCGCCTCGGCCTTGAGGGCAAGATACTGGGCCATCATCGGGGTTGCTGCGCCGTGCATCGCATCGGGTTAGCGCCTGCGGTGCCGATTCGGGAGGCCGCTGCCCACAGCTTTCCCCTATCGCAACGCCGCGTGCTGGGTTAGGGCGAAGGCAATTTCAGGAGAAACCGGTGTCCGAGATTACCCCCAGCGAC
>JAKOWQ010000446.1 GCA_029781465.1 Pseudomonadota bacterium | reverse complement strand
CAGCAGGGCCAGACCGCCCAGACCCGAACCCGCCATGTTGGCGAAGTAGACTTTGCCGAAGGCGCGCTGGCCCTTGAGGAACACCAGGCCGAGGAACAGCGCCCCCGGCAGGAAGGGCAGGAAGTACAGCACAAACAGCGCCAGCAGCCGGTCCGGCTGCTGCGGGTCGGAAATCAGGAAGATCGGGTTGAAGTCGAGCGTCTGGGCCAGGGTGTTGGCGGCGATCATCAGGGGCCCGAACACCAGCAGCGAGCCGGTCGCCCAGGCGCCGGCATGGCGCTGGAAATGGCCCTTGGCGATGCACATCACGGCGCTGACCACGCCGAAACCGAACATCGCGATCGACACCACCAGCGAGCCGAAATGGGCCCAACTGGCGATCGAGAACACCCGCATCGTGGCGATCTGGAACGCGATGATGGCGCCCGAGATCAAGGCCACCGCAAGGTAGAACGGCAGCGACAGGGCGGGCGCGCCGCCTTCGGCGCGCCCGGTATTGGTGGTCATGGATGTTCCCCGTTCGCGACGGGGCGGTCAGGCTACTCGCGCGGGCCGTGGCCGCTCCAGTTGCCGCCGCCCTCGCGGGTGAAGGGCACGAAGCTCACGGTGAAGCCGGCACGGTAGACATTCTCGCGGCTGATCGAGATGTTGCCGTCGGCATCCCGGGTTTTGGTCACCTTGAGCAGGGTCTGGGCCCCCATCGGCCCGACCGGAATGCACATGATGCCGCCGACCGCGAGCTGCTGCAGCAGCGCCGGCGGAATATGGTCGATCGCGCAGGTGACGATGATGGCGTCGAACGGCCCCGCTTCCGGCCAGCCATAATAGCCATCGGCCGCCTTGCTGCGGATATTGCCGAATTCCGGATAGCCGTGGGCCGCCAGCTCGTCATAGGTCGCGCGGGTGCGCGCGGCCAGCGGCTGGATGATCTCGATGGTGTGGACGTTCTGGGTCAGATAGGACAGCACCGACGACTGGTAGCCCGAACCGGTGCCGATCTCGAGCGCCTTCTTGCCGGGCGTGAGGTCGAGCACCG
>JAKOWQ010000445.1 GCA_029781465.1 Pseudomonadota bacterium | reverse complement strand
GCGCTCCTTCAGCCGCGAAGCAGCAAGACCGACAACGCCCGGATGCCAATTGCGCCCCGCAACCACCAGCACCTTCGGCTGCAAGTTGGCGCCCAATGCTGCTTCGGCCTGCGCCATCGCCTGATCGGCAACTGCGATTTCGATCGCCTGCCGCTCGCGGTTGAGCTGCTCGAGCTGCATGGCGATCTGCATCGCCTCGCTGCGGTCGGAGGTGGTGAGCAGCTTCAGCGCCGCGAGCGCGCTGCCGACACGGCCCGCCGCATTGAGCCGCGGCCCCAGCACGAAGCCCAGCGCATAGACATCCGGCCGCCGCTTCAGCCGCGCCACATCGGCGAGCGCGGCAAGTCCCACATTCTCGCGCCGCGCCATGATCTTCAGCCCCTGCCCCACATAGGCGCGGTTGAGGCCGACAAGCGGCACAACATCGCACACCGTGGCGAGCGCCACGAGTTCCAGCCATTGCAGCATGTTCGGTTCGGGCCGCGACGGGCCGTAGAAACCGCGCGTCCGCAGCATCCGGTTGACGGTGGCGATGAAGATCATCGTCACGCCGCCCGCGCACAGATAGCCGAGGCCCGAGGTATCGTCCTGACGGTTGGGGTTGATCACCGCATGCGCCTCGGGCAGCGTGACGCCCGCCTGATGGTGATCGACGATGATCGTGGTCAGCCCGAGTTCGGCGGCGTGAGCCAGCGGATCGTGCGCCATGACACCGCAATCGAGCGTCACCAGCAGCGTTGCGCCGCGCCCGTGCAGATCGGCCACCGCCTGCTGACTGGGCCCGTAGCCTTCGGCGAGTCGATCCGGAATGTGAACCAGCGCATCGCTGCCAACCGCCCGCAGGAAGCGCAGCAGGATGGCGCAGGACGAAACGCCGTCGACATCATAGTCGCCGATCACCCCGATCGTCTCGCCGCGCATCACGGCATCGGCGAGACGCTCCGCCCCCTTCTCCATATCGCGCAGCGCCGAAGGCTGCGGCATCAGCCCGCGCAGCGTCGGATTGAGAAAGCCTTCCGCGTCATCGAGGCCGACACCGCGCCCGGCCAGCACGCGCGCCACGATATCCGGCAGCTCATGCTTCTGGGCGATCGCTTCGGCCAGCCGATTGTCTTCGAGGCGTGCGCCCCAGCGCCGCCCGCTGACCGATCGCTCGACGTTGAGAAACGCCCGGGGCATTTCCATCACACCTCTCCCGAAGGGAGAGGGAGGGGCCCATTGCGAAGCAATGGGAGGGTGAGGGGATAGAAAGAGTCCGTTCGACGCACGATCCCCTCATCCTCCCGCACCTGCGGTGCGGGCCCCTCCTTCTCCCTCTGGGAGAAAGGTCCCATCACAGCCGTTCGATACGGATCATGCGCGGGTGCGAGGCCACGTGGCCTTCGCGCTCGATCCGCGTCAGCGCGGCACGCATGGCGCTTTCCAGCGTGTTGTGGGTGATCAGTATGAACGGAGCGGTGGCACGCTGCGCCGAAGCATCCGGCAGCCCGCGCTGTACGATCGATTCAATCGAGATCTTTTCATCGGCCAGAATGCGGGCGATCGCTGCGACCGCGCCGGGTCGGTCGGGAAGATCGAGCGCCACATAGAAGCCGCCTTCGTGGGCGGTCGCCGCCGCCTTCACATAGGGCGCAAGTTGGGCGGCCGGCACGCCGAAGGTCGGGCGCATGTTGCCGCGCGCCACATCGACGA
>JAKOWQ010000416.1 GCA_029781465.1 Pseudomonadota bacterium | reverse complement strand
ATGGACGTTTTTGCATCATGCGAGAAAGAGCCAACGTCCATGGGTTCCCGCGTGCGCGGGGACGACGGGGAATGGGTGACGTCATGAGTGGGGAGATTGCTTGATGCGCGTGGCCATGGTGACCACCCATCCGATCCAGTATCAGGTGCCGTGGCTGCGGCTGCTCGGGCAGCGGGCGGGTATCGAGTTGCAGGTGTTTTTCGCGATGGTGCCGGATGCGACCGAGCAGGGGCGGGAGTTCGGGGTAGCGTTCGAATGGGATGTGCCGCTGTTGGAGGGCTACGCGCATACTGTCCTCGAAAATGTGTCGCGGCAGCCTTCGCTGACCGCGTTTCGCGGCTGCGATACGCCTTCGGTGGCGCGGGTGCTGCGCGATGGGCGTTTCGATGCGGTCATCGTCAACGGCTGGGGCACCAAGATGGCTTTGCAGGCGCTGTGGGCCTGCAAGCGTCTGGGTATTCCCTGCATCGTGCGCGGCGAGGCCAACGGGCTGCGGCCGCGGGCGCGCTGGAAGCGATTCCTGCATGCACGGTTGCTGGCGCGATATGCGGCTTGCCTGGCGATCGGCAGCAACAATCGCGACTATCTGCGCGCTGCCGGGGTGCCGGACAAGCGCATTTTCGCAACCCCCTATTGCATCGACAACTTGCGTTTTCGCGATGCGGCCGAACGCTGGCGGCAGGAACTTGGCGTCCCCGCATTGCGTGCCCGCTTCGGTCTGGATTCCGAGCGCACCACGTTCTTGTTCTCCGGAAAATTCGTGGAGAAAAAACGCCCCGGCGACATCATCGAGGCGGTGCGGCGGTTGTCGGAAGCGGACCGCTCGAACATCCAGATTCTGCTGGTCGGTGACGGCCCGCTGCGCGGGCAATTGCAGCAGGCCGCGCAAGGCTTGCCGGTGCACTTTGCCGGCTTTCTCAATCAGTCGGAAATCACCGCAGCCTATGCGGCTTCGGATTGCCTGCTACTGCCCTCCGATTCCGGAGAAACCTGGGGGCTGGTGGTCAACGAAGCGATGGCCTGCGGGTTGCCGGCGCTGGTCAGCGACCAGGTGGGCAGCGCGGTCGATCTGGTGACGCCCGGTGTCACGGGTGAGGTGTTCGGTTGTGGCGATGTGGCCGCGCTGGCGGCGCTGCTGGCCCGCCATGGCGGTGGGCGCGAGGCGTTGGCGCGGATGGGGCAGGCGGCGCAGGCGCGGGTGCTGGACGGCTACAATTTCGGGCGGGTCGTCGATGGGGCGATGGCGGCGCTGACCTTTGTCACGGAGACCT
>JAKOWQ010000409.1 GCA_029781465.1 Pseudomonadota bacterium | reverse complement strand
TGTTCATGCACGGAGATTGATTGCGGAGACACGAGTTGTTCAAAAAAATCCTCATTGCCAACCGTGGCGAAATCGCTTGCCGGGTGATCAAGACTGCCCGGCGGATGGGTATCCAGACCGTTGCGGTCTATTCGGATGCCGATGCTCGCGCGCCGTTTGTGCAGATGGCTGACGAGGCCGTGCACATCGGGCCCTCGCCCGCCGCGCAAAGCTATCTGATCGCGGACAAGATCATTGCGGCGTGCAAGCAGACCGGGGCCGAGGCGGTGCATCCGGGTTATGGTTTCCTGTCCGAGCGGACCAGCTTTGCCGAGGAACTGGCCAAGAACGGCATCGCCTTCATCGGCCCGCCGGTGGGTGCGATCGCCGCAATGGGCGACAAGATCGAGTCCAAGAAGCTCGCCAAGGAAGCGGGGGTCAACGTCGTCCCCGGGTTCGTGGGTGAGATCGAGGATACCGAACACGCGGTGCGAATCTCGGATGAGATCGGCTATCCGGTGATGATGAAGGCCAGCGCCGGAGGTGGCGGCAAGGGGATGCGGCTGGCCTACAGCGAAAAGGACGTGCGCGAAGGCTTTGAGGCGGTGAAGCGCGAGGGGCTGAACTCGTTCGGCGATGACCGCGTGTTCATCGAGAAATTCATTCTCAATCCGCGCCACATCGAAATCCAGATCCTGGGCGATCAGCACGGCAACGTCCTCTACCTCAACGAGCGCGAATGCTCGATCCAGCGCCGCCACCAGAAGGTGGTGGAAGAAGCGCCTTCGCCGTTCGTCACGCCCAAGATGCGCAAGGCCATGGGCGAGCAGTGCGTCGCGCTGGCCAAGGCGGTGGGATACTACTCCGCCGGCACGGTCGAACTGATCGTTTCGGGCGCGGACCCCAGTGGGGAGAGCTTTTACTTCCTCGAAATGAACACCCGCCTGCAGGTGGAGCACCCCGTCACCGAATGCATCACCGGGATCGACCTGGTCGAGCAGATGATCCGCGTTGCCGCCGGGGAAAAGCTCGCGCTGAGCCAGGACGACGTCAAGATCGACGGCTGGGCGATCGAAAACCGGGTCTATGCCGAGGATCCCTATCGCGGCTTCCTCCCCAGCACCGGGCGGCTGACCCGCTATCGTCCGCCGGTGGCGGGCTGGGAAGGCGGCATCCGCGGGGTCGAGGGCGTGCGGATCGACGACGGCGTGATGGAAGGCGGCGAAGTCTCGATGTTCTACGATCCGATGATCGCCAAGCTGATCACCTGGGGCCAGACCCGCGACGAGGCCGCCGACAAGCAGATCGAGGCGCTGGACCGCTTCGAGATCGACGGGCTGGGCCACAACATCGATTTCGTCTCCGCGATCATGCAGCATCCGCGCTTTCGCTCAGGCGAATTGACCACCGGGTTCATCGCCGAGGAATACCCCGAAGGCTTCACCGGCGCTGCGACCTCGGACGAAACCCTGCGGCATCTGGCCGCGATCGCCGGTTTCGTGATGACTGCCCGGGCGGACCGCGCGCGGCAGGTTTCGGACCAGCTCGATAGCGAACTCGATCCGCCTTACGAATGGTCGGTGACGCTGGGCGGGCAGACCTTTGCGGTGGCGCTGGATGACGATGTGACGGTTGACGGGCAGGCACTCGACATCGGCGTCAGCCATACCCCCGGCGACCGGATGCTTGAGGCCAATGTCGATGGGACCAACTACGGCGTGAAGCTGGAAGTGACCCGCACCGGCCTGAAGATGACCACCCACGGCGCAATCCATCAGGCCCACGTGCTTCCCGCCCATACCGCGCATCTTGCCGCGCACATGATCGAAAAGGTTCCGCCCGACCTGTCGAAATTCCTGATCTGCCCGATGCCCGGGCTGCTGGTGACTCTGCACGTGGGCGAGGGCGATCATGTCGAGGCCGGGCAACCGCTCGCCGTGGTGGAGGCGATGAAGATGGAAAACATCCTCCGCGCCGAAAAGAGCGCCACGGTGAAGAAGGTCAACGCCAGGGCCGGGGATAGCCTGGCGGTCGATGCGGTGATCCTCGAGCTGGAGTAGGGATGCATCTCAATCATTCTCACTATGCCCCCGCGGGCGAGATGATCGCGTTTGATGACTTTCTGCGGGTCGATATTCGCGTCGGCACCATCGTATCGGCCGAGCCTTTCCCCGAGGCACGCAAACCGGCCTACAAGCTGGTCATCGATTTCGGTCCGGTGATCGGGGTCAAGAAGTCCAGCGCTCAGATCACCGCCCGCTACTCCCTAGACGAGCTGCCTGGGCGGCAGGTGGCGGCAGTGGTCAACTTTCCGCCGCGCCAGATTGGAAAATTCATGTCCGAAGTGCTGACGCTGGGCTTTGGCGACGAATCGGGTGAGGTCATCCTGTTCGCCCCCGATCACGGGGTTCCCGACGGATCGCGGTTGTTCTAGCCGATCAGTGCCACCGCCCGGATCCACCCGGCGCTGGCGCCTTCGATCTTCACCGGAAAGCAGCTCAGCGTGAAGCCGAACGAGGGCAGGGCGCTCAGGTTCGCCAGCTTTTCGATCTGCCAATAGGGGCGGATGCGGCCGGCCTTGTGGCCTTCCCAGATTATCGCCGGGTCGCGGTTTTCGGCCCAGCGGCGGGCGGTGTGGCTGAACGGGGCGTCCCATGACCAGGCGTCGGTGCCGACCACTTCCACTCCGTGCTTGGTCAGCCACAGGGTGGCTTCGGCGCCCAGGCCCACGCCCTGATCGGTGAAGTTTTCGGTGCCGTAGATCGCGCCCGATTGCACCAGCACGATGTCGAGCGGCTGCAGATCGTAGCCGATCCGCGCCAGCTCCGCCTCGACCTGCGCGGCGCTGACCACGGTGCCGTGGGGCAGGGCGCTGAAATCGAGCTTCACGCCAGGGCGGAAGAACCGGTCGAGCGGGGCTTCGTCGATGGTGGGCGCGCGCCGCGCGCCGTCATCGGTGGTTGAATGATAGTGCCACGGCGCGTCCATGTGGGTGCCGTTGTGGGTGGAGAGCGTCAGGCTTTCCACCGCCCAGCCTTCGCCATCGGGCAGGTCGGCCTGTTCGAGCCCGGGAAAGAACAGCGCGATCTGCTGCCAGGTCTCACCGTGGGCCATATAGCTGATCTGCGGGAGCATCACCGGCGGATCGGACACCACCCGGGTGGTGATCGGAATCGAAAGATCGATGAACTGGGTCATGGCGCCAAGGATTGACCCGCTTTCCGTTTACGTCAATGGAAAGTGGATGAGTCTACCCGATACCCTTTCGACCATCCG
>JAKOWQ010000408.1 GCA_029781465.1 Pseudomonadota bacterium | reverse complement strand
TTGCGTCAGTGCCGTCCATGTTTTTCGTCCAATCGCTTGTGCAACGACTTGCCCTGAATCCGCGACTCGGCCTTCTGCAACAGCCGCGCCGCCTGCCGATCGGCGGCGCCGGCAACCTCGTCGCACAGTTTCAGGAAATTGGCGAGCCTTGCCGCTTCCAGTTCGCCGCTTTCGATGGCCGCACGCACGGCACAACCGGGTTCCTTCACGTGCCTGCAGTCGCGGAAACGGCATTGCTCCGCCATCGACTCGATGTCGGCAAAACTTTCCGCCACGTCTTCCTCGCCGGTCGGCTTGAGCTCGCGCATGCCGGGGGTATCGATCAGGCAGGCGCCCGAGGGCAGGGCCAGCAAGGCGCGATGGGTCGTGGTGTGGCGACCGCGGGCATCGGACGCCCGCACCGCGCCGGTCTTCATTTTCCGGATCCCGAGCAGGGTATTGGTCAAGGTCGATTTGCCGGCACCGGAACTGCCCACCAGCACCACGCTCTGGCCGGGGCCCAGCCACGGCGCCAGGACCGATACGCTGCCCGGATCCTTGGCGTTGACCGCCAGCACCTGCGCCGGCAGCGCCGACAACGCTTGCAGCGCGCTGTCGGGATCGGCCAGACCCTTGTCCGCCTTGGTCAGCACGACGACGGGCCGCACGCCGCTGCCGGCGACCAGCAGCAGGTAGCGCTCGATCCGGCGCGGATTGAAATCCCCGTCCAGCCCGCACAGCACCAGCACGGTATCGATGTTGGCGGCGATCACCTGCTGGCGGTAATGCTCCCCCGCGGCGGCGCGCTTGATCGCGGAAAACCGCGGCAGCAGCGCCACGATCCGCAGTCCGCCGGGAGGTTGCCCGTCGACCAGCACCCAGTCCCCGACCGCCGGCCGCGCCTCCGGGGCGATCCCGCCGGCGCGATAGCTGCCGGCCCGCTGCCACTCCGGCAGCGATTCCGCCGGCCAGATCGCCTGCGCGTCCTCGGCCACCCGGTAGCCGCTGCGGTGCTGCTCCACGATCCGCGCCGGCCGCGCCTGCGGGTACTGCGCCTGCAGCGCCGCCCATGCGGCTTCCAGCGCCGGCGGCGGCGCCCGCCAGCCGATGGCGGTCAGGGCGGTCACGGGCGGGAAAAGGGCGTCATGACGGGATTCTAGGCCATCCGGGGGCGCGGAACCGCGTCTGCACGCGCGCTCGACCGGATTCGGCTAGTCTAGGCGGTCTTGTTTCCCGTACTCGTTCGCCCCGATGGCCGCCTTCAACCCCCGCAACAAGATCGCCACCCGCACCCGCCTGTCCGAAGTCCGTTACGAAATCCGCGGGGAGCTGGCGCGCCGCGCGCGCGAACTGGAGGCCCAGGGCCGCAAACTCATCAAGCTCAACATCGGCAACCCTGGCGCGTTCGGGTTCCGTGCGCCGGAACACCTGCAGGATGCCATCGCCGGCCGCATCGCCCGCACCGATCCCTACACCCACCAGCAGGGCCTGCCGGAAGCACGCGAAGCGATCGCCGAATTCCACCGCCAGCGCGGCACCCCCAACGCCTCGCCGGAGCGGGTGTTCGTGGGCAACGGCGTGTCCGAGTTGATCGACATCTCGCTGCGCGCCCTGCTGAACCCGGGCGAGGAAGTGCTGGTGCCCTCGCCCGACTACCCGCTGTGGAGCGCGGCCACCATCCTCAACGACGGCCGCCCGGTCTACTACAAGTGCGACCGCGACAACGGCTTCCTGCCCGACCCGGAGCAGATCGAATCGCTGGTGTCCTCGCGCACCCGCGCGATTGTCTTGATCAACCCCAACAATCCCACCGGCGCGAACTATCCGCGCGCGCTGCTGGAGCGCATCGTCGAGATCGCCCGCCGCTACCGCCTGCTGTTGCTGGTCGATGAAATCTACGACGGCATCCTGTACGACGACGCGGTGTTCCAGCCGGTCGCCCCGCTGGCCGGCGACCTGCCATGCATGAGTTTCGGTGGGCTATCCAAGGTGCACCGCGCCTGCGGCTGGCGGGTGGGCTGGGCGGTGCTGTCCGGTGACCCGCTGGCCTGCGGCGATTTCCACCACGCGCTCGACCTGCTCGGCGCGCTGCGCCTGTGCGCCAACGTGCCGGGGCAATTTGCGATCGAGCAGGCGCTGCACGGCACCGACACCATCACCCCGCTGTGCCGGCCGGGCGGCCGCCTGTACGAGACCCGGCGCGCATTGATCGACAGCTGCACCGCCAGCGAGCACCTGTCGCTGGTGGCGCCGCAGGGCGCGCTGTACGGCTTCCCGCGCATCATCGGGCCGTCCGCGCAGGGCTTCGACGATCACGAATTCGCTTTGGAAATGCTGGAACACGAGGACGTGCTGATCGTGCCGGGCACCAGCTTCAACGTGCCCTACCGCGAACACTTCCGGGTGACGCTGCTGCCCGAAGCGCCGGTGCTGCGGGAAGTGTTCACCCGCATCGACCGTGTGCTGGCCCGCCGCGCCCAACGCGCAGGCGAACGCAGCGCAGTGGCCTGAGCAGGTTCGATTCAACGCCGCCCATACCGCACGGCGTAAAATTTACGTCACGTCTCCACGCATCCTCCCAACGGAACCCCTCATGTCCCTTGATCCGGCCCTGCGCGCGCGCATCGAAACCGTGCTGTCCGCCAACCCCGTCGTCTTGTTCCTGAAAGGCACGCCGAACGCGCCGCAATGCGGGTTCTCCGCGCGCGCGGTGGCCGCGCTGGACGCCGCCGGCGCGACCTATGCCCACGTCAACGTGCTCGCCGACCCGGAGATTCGCGAAGGCATCAAGGTGTTCGGCGAATGGCCGACGATCCCGCAGCTCTATGTCCACGGCGAACTGGTCGGCGGCGCCGACATCATTTCGCAGATGGCCGGCAGCGGCGAGTTGCACGCCGCGCTGGGCCTGCCGCCGCCCGACCGCACGCCGCCGCAGATCACCATCACCCCGGCCGCCGCGCAGATGCTGAGGAAAGCCATCGACGACGCCGGCCCCGGCTACGCGCTTCAAATCGACATCGATCGCGGTTTCAACGCCCAGCTGCAGCTGGCCGAGCGCGACGATTCCGCCATCGCCGCCGAGTCCGAAGGCATCCGCGCCCAGTTCGATCTGGTCAGCGCCCAGCGCGCCCGCGGCATGAAGATCGACTGGGCCGACGACGCCCGCGGCAAGGGGCTGGTGATCGACAACCCCAACGCCCCGCCCAAGGTCGGCACGCTGACCCCGGCGCAGGCGCGCGAACGGGTTGCCGCCGGCAGCCTGACCCTGGTCGACGTGCGTCCGGCGCAGGAACGCGCGCTGGCGCAGGTTCCGGTGGCCTGCCGCACTTTCGACGACGGCGTCGAGGAAATCGAGGCACTGCCGAAAGACCAACCGCTGGCTTTCCTCTGCCAGGCCGGCGCCCGCAGCGCGCAGGCCGCCGAACACTTCCGCGCGCTGGGCTTCACCCGGGTTTTCAATGTCGCCGGGGGCATCGCGGCCTGGTCCGATCTGGATCCGTCCGTCCCGCGCTACTGATCCGCGCGATCAGAACCCGCCGCCTGCGTTCAGCCACGCCTGCTCCTCGGGCGTGCTCTCGCGCCCGAGCGCGCGGTTGCGGTGCGGAAAGCGGCCGAACCGGGCGATGACGTCGCGGTGGACGATCGCGTAATCGAGATACACGCCGGCCCCCAGGGATTTGAACAGCGCGACCGAGCGGTCCTGATCCACCAGCGATTCGGAATGCTCGAACGGCAGATAGAAAAACAGCCGCAGTTCCGGATCGCTCTGGACATCGAGGCCGCGGACAATCGCGGCGGACGCGTGCAATCGCGCCAGCGGATCGGTGGCGAATGCGTGTGCGCTGCCGCGAAAGATGTTGCGCGGAATCTGATCGAGCAACAGCAGCAGCGCCAGCGCGCCTTCGGCATCGTGCATCCAGCCGTCCAGTTCGCGCTGCGCGGCCAGATGGTGGAGTTCGCCGAAACGCGTGCGGCAGGCCTCGTCGAACGCGACCCCGCCGTTGAACCATTTGCCGGGACCGGCATCGCGCCAGAAGCCCACCATGTCGGCTGGCGTCATTTCCCTCGCTCCTGCAGGTTCAGGCATTGCTTGCCATCGGCTTCAAGGACCCACTCGCCCGGGAACGCCGCATCCTAACCCGCCCACCCCGTCGGCTCATCATGCTGCACCGCACCATCCG
>JAKOWQ010000382.1 GCA_029781465.1 Pseudomonadota bacterium | reverse complement strand
CCTCGACCGTCTCCGGGGATGCCTCCGGACGCACGTCCAGCGGCTCCGCCCGGGCCGCATCAGCCTCCTCGGGGGTGATCGCACCGTCTTCGACCATCCGGTCCAGCACGTAATTGCGCCGCGCCAGTGCCGCCTCGGCATGGTGGACCGGGTGATAATTGTTGGGCGCCCGCGGCAGGGCGGCGAGCATCGCCATCTGGCCCAGGGTCAGCTCGGCCGGCGGCCGGCCGAAATAACGCATCGCGGCGGCGCCGATGCCATAGGCGCCGCGGCCCAAATAGATCTGGTTGAGATAGATCTCGAGGATCTGGTCCTTGGTGAAGTCGCGCTCGATCAGCAGCGCCAGCGCCATCTCGCGCAGCTTGCGGCCGAGGGTCGGCCGGTCGTCGAGCAGCAGGTTCTTGGCCAATTGCTGGGTGATCGTCGAGCCGCCCTGGAAACGGCGGCCGCGCACCGCATTGCCGACATTGGCCAGCGCGGCACGCGCCAGCCCGATGACATCGACGCCAGGGTGCCAGCGGAAATTGCGATCTTCGGCCGAGATGAACGCCTGGACCAGCCGCGGCGGCAGGCTGGCCAGCGGCGTCAATACCCGGTTCTCGGTGTAATACTCGCGGATCAGCCGGCCGTCCGCGGCATAGACATGGGTGGTGAGCGGCGGCTGGTATTGTGCCAGCATGTGGTGGTCGGGCAGGTCGAGCGCGCCGAGCAGCACCGTGCCAGCCAGATTGAGGAACGTCAGAAACCCCGAAAGCGCAGCCAGCATCGTTCGCCGTATCCACCAGGCAAGACTAGCGAGTCGCGAGAGACATGCCGCCCACAGGCCGGAGCCGTGCGGTCCGATGCCACGTCCAGCGATATGGGCGCCAACACCGTCCGGACCACCTGTCGCACCGCGATCGCGGCCGGTAGGCGTAGGCGCCGAGCACGCTCCCTACAGGATCACCGCCCGAAACGCCATGAAAAGTGAGCGCTGGGGCCGATCCTAACCAAAAGACTCAGGTAACGCCGGAGCACCGTTGCCCGGCGGACACCCGCGGATTGCAAACCCTGGGCCGGATGACAAAGCGGCCACCCTGCATTTTCCGGTTCCGGCCGACCCCACCTTTGTTATAGGGTGCAAGGGGATCGATCGAATTTTTAACATCCCGCCAGAAACTGTTTGGGGGCTTCAGGGATGACCTGCTTTCGCGCTGCTTCGCGCCATGTTCAACCTTTGATCGCTGGCATCTTCTTGATTCTTCTCGTGGCGGGCTGCAGTTCGACCCCGACGCCAACCGCGCACCGGCCGGTCGCTTACCGCTCGGCCGATATCGAAGGCCACATTCGGGAATCCGCGGCCCGCTTCGATGTTCCCGAAGAATGGATCCGCGCGGTCATGCAGGTCGAAAGCGCTGGCATGTCCGATGCGACCAGTCCGGTCGGCGCGATGGGATTGATGCAGGTCATGCCCGAGACCTACGCCGAGCTGCGCGAGCGGTATGATCTGGGCGACGACCCTTACGATCCGCGCAACAACATCTTGGCAGGCACCGCGTAT
>JAKOWQ010000369.1 GCA_029781465.1 Pseudomonadota bacterium | reverse complement strand
GTTGCCGATCATCTCGATTATATCGCCAAGCGGATCGGCGCGGATCACGTCGGGCTGGGCGGCGATCTTGATGGGATCGAAGTCGCGGTGACCGGTCTGGAGGACGTCTCGGCCTACCCCGCGCTGTTCGTCGAACTGGCCCGGCGCGGCTGGAGCCAGCAGGATCTTCAGAAACTGGCGAGCGGAAACCTGATCCGGGTACTCAAGGCTTCCGAAGCCTACTCCGCAGCCCACGCCGGCGATCCGCCGCTGGAAAGCCCGACGACGTTCTGAGCTTTGCGGTGGTTCAGTGCGCCTCGATCCGCCCGAGCATGCGGAAGAAGAAGGCGGTCGACCAGCCGAGCAGGAACACGCCCAGAATGCTCTCGAAAGCGCCGACCAGGCGCCAGTCACGCAGGATATGGGTGTCGTTGTAGCCGACCGTCGAATAGGAAATGGTCGAGAAATAGAGCACATCCTCGAACCCCGGCACCGCTCCGGTCAGCCAGTAAATTAGAGCGAAACCCCAGATCTCGATCCCGTGCAGCGCGAACATCGCCAGCACGATCGAAAGCGTGAATACCGCCCCGCGCGGGCTGAGCGGGTTGATCCGCTTGAGCCGTTCGACCGCAGCTTCGGTGCGCAACGCCTGGCTAAGACTGAACAGGCCGAACCCATGGACCGCGACGCAGGCCACGACCATAAAGGTCGATACGGCGAACTCGGCAAGCATTTGCTGCACGGCTCTTCCTAGTCGCGCAGCAAGTCGTTGATGCCGGTCTTGGCGCGGGTCTGGGCGTCGACCGTCTTGACGATCACCGCGCAGTAGAGCGACGGCCCGGGCGAACCGTCGGGCAGGGGCTTGCCCGGCATCGAACCGGGCACGACCACGCTGTAGGGCGGGACCCGGCCGATATGGACCTCACCCGTGGCGCGATCGACGATCTTGGTCGAGGCGCCGAGGTAGACCCCCATCGAGAGCACCGCGCCTTCGCACACCCGCACCCCTTCAACCACCTCGCTGCGCGCGCCGATGAAGCAGCCATCCTCGATCACCACCGGCCCGGCCTGGAGCGGCTCGAGCACGCCGCCGATCCCGACTCCGCCGGAAAGATGCACGTGCGCGCCGATCTGCGCGCAGGAGCCGACTGTTGCCCAGGTATCGACCATGGTGCCTTCGCCGACATGGGCGCCGATATTGACGAAACTGGGCATCACCACCACGCCCTTGCCGATGAACGATCCGCGCCGCACCACTGCCCCGGGCACCACCCGGAAGCCGGCCTCGCGAAAGCGGTTCTCGCCCCAGCCGGCAAATTTGCTTGGCACCTTGTCAAACGCTGGAGCACCCGCGGCGCCTCCGGGCACCACTTCGTTGTCGTTCAGCCGGAAACTGAGCAGCACTGCCTTCTTGAGCCACTGATTGACCTGCCAGCCGCCCGAGCCATCGGGCTCGGCGACCCGCGCCTGGCCATTGTCGAGCAGTTCGAGCGCGGCTTCGACCACTTCGCGCACCGCGCTGCTGGCAGGGGTTACGCTATCGCGCGTCTCCCAGGCGGCTTCGATCGCGGCGGCAAGCTGGTCGGACATGGGGCGGGCTCTCACAGGCAAGGGCAGACTTGGCCTTGCGCCTATCGTCTGCCCCGGCACGGGGCAAGCCCCTGAAAATTGCCTAGGCCGGATCGAAAGCAGAAGTTAAGCATGCGCGGGGCATCCTGACGGGTGCCAAGGGCTTGGCAGGCAAGCCGATTATCGGGGTCGACCGCATGGACAAGGCTGCATCTCTTCAGTCGCGCTGGCATCTGGGCATCGCGCTGGTTTCGCTCGCGATGATTGCCGGCTGCGGCGGCGGCGGGGTTTCCAGCACACCGAGCCCAACTCCGACCCCGACACCGACACCGACTCCCACGCCTACCCCCACACCGACCCCCACCCCAACCGGTTCGGCCTTCGTCACCAGCGAATACAACCGCTCCGACGGGCCCGAGCAGCACAACGCCATTCCCGCATGGGAAAAGGGCTTTTCGGGGCAGGGGGTGATTATCGGGGTGGTCGATTCGGGGATCGATCATGACAGTCCGGAGTTCGCGGGGCGGATCATCGCCGCGTCGCGCGATGTCGCCGGAAGCCGCGGGATCGACAATCCCGATGACGATCATGGCACCAATGTCGCGATGATCGCCGCCGCCGCGCGCGACAGCACCGGGATCATGGGGATCGCCTGGCAGGCTCAGCTTGGGGTGTTCCGCGCAGACGATCCCGGCAGCTGCGCCACCCAGAATGACACCGATCCCGACAGCGGCTGCTCGTTCTTCGACAACGATATCGCCGCCGGGGTCAATGCCGCGGTCGCCGCCGGTGCCAAGGTGATCAATATCTCGCTGGGCGGGGGTGCGCCCAACAGTACGCTCCGCAACGCCGTGTCCAACGCCACCGCGGCGGGTGTGGTTGTGGTGATCGCGGCGGGGAACGATGGCACGTCCACCGACCCAGGGATCGATCCCACCAACCCCGATCCCTTTGCCACCGGCCTGCAAGCCGTGGGCCACGGCGCGGTAATCATCGTCGGCTCGATCGATGAGAACAACGTCATCTCCGATTTCAGCAACAAGGCCGGCGGTTCGGCGGGCTCCTTCCTTTCGGCGCGGGGCGAGCGGGTGTGCTGCGTCTACGAGAATGGCACGATGAAGGTCGTCACCAACTCGGACGGGAGCCGTTCGGTCTATGTCATTTCCGGCACCAGCTTCGCCACCCCGCAGGTGGCGGGCGCGATCGCACTGCTGCGCGGCGCCTTCCCCAACCTGACCGGCGCCCAGGCGGTCGACTTGCTGCTGCGCACCGCAAACGATGCGGGCGCGGCGGGGACCGATCCGATCTATGGCCGGGGGATCATGAACATCGGCGCGGCCTTCGCCCCGCAGGGTTCGACCGCGCTGGCGGGCAGCACCGTGGCCATGTCTCTGGACGATTCCACGGTAGTGACGTCGGGCGCGATGGGTGATGCCTTCAAGCGCATTCCGGCGCTCGGCGCAGTGGTGCTCGATGCCTACCAGCGCGCCTATACCGTCGATCTGGGCCAGCGGGTAAGCGGGGCCAGCGTACCCTTGCGACTGGGCGCCGCGCTGGCCCAGCAGACCCGCAATCTCGGCACCGGGACCGGCGGTGTGGCAATGGCCTTTACCGTCGATGCGCGCGATCGCACCCAGCGGCTGGCCTGGTCGGGGCCGCTGCGGCTTTCGCCCGCCGAGGCCGAAGCCTCGCGCGTGCTCGCGGCACGGATGGTGGCCGATCTGGCCCCCGGTACAAAGATGGCGCTGGGCTTTGCGCAAGGGGCCGATGGGCTGACGGCGCAGCTTCAGGGCGCAGCGCGCCCGGCCTTCCTGATCGCGCGTTCGCCGCTCGACGATCTGGGCTTTGTCCGCTCGGGCGAAAGCAGTGTGGCGGTCCGCCACGCATTCGGCCCTTGGGGGGCAAGCTTCAGCCTTGAACGCGGTTCGGCGCTTTCCGGGGCGCCGATGCAGATTGCGGGGGGCGGTCCGGCTAGGGTGGTCGACGCGCCGACACAGCGGCTCGGCATTGCCTTCGATCGCCGCTTCGGCGCGGCCCAGGCTTCGCTGGGGGCCAGCTGGCTGGCCGAGGATCGCACCGTGCTGGGGGCGCGGCTCCATCCCGGCTTTGGAACGGCGGGTGCAGACAGCCTGGTGCTCGATGCCGCGGCAGCTTGGGATCCGGGGCGCGGCTGGCACCTGGGCGCGGCGCTGCGCGGCGTGGCGACCCAGCCGCGCGGTGGCGGCACAGTGCTGTCCTCCTCGCGGTTTGTCAGCTCGTCCTGGGCGCTCGATGCGCTGCGCGACAACGTTCTTGCGGCCGGGGACAGCCTTGGCCTGCGCCTCGCCCAGCCGCTACGGGTCGAGCGTGGCGGGCTGTCGCTCTACCTCCCGGTCGAATATTCCTATTCCACCCTCGCGGCGAGCTACGCCGCCCGCACGGTCCCGCTTTCCCCCACCGGGCGCGAGCTCGATGCCGAGCTGGTCTGGCGCGGACCCCTGTGGGGCGGCGCGGCGAGCGCCAGCCTCTATTACCGCAAGGATCCGGGGCACTATGCAGCCCTGCCCGACGACCGCGGACTGGCGATGACCTGGGTGAGGAAGTTCTAGGCTCCGGCCCTGACCGCGAATTCCCAGGCCTTGTCCGCCAGCGGCTGGACCCGTTCCGACATCGCCCTGGCGTGGGCCGAGCTGGCGGTGCCCTCGATCACCCGCTTCTTGATCCCCTGGATGATCCCGGTGAGGCGGAAGAAGTTGTAGGCGAAATACCAGTTCATGTCGGGCACGCTGTCCCGCCCGGTCGCCTGGCAATAGCGCTCGACCACCTCATCGAGCTCGGGGATACCGAGCGCCTTGCGATCGAGGTCCATCACCCCCGATCGCCCGCCGTTCTCGGTCACCCAGGCCATGCAGACATAGGTGAAATCGGCCAGCGGATCGCCCAGCGTGGAAAGTTCCCAATCGAGTACCGCCAGCACCCGGGGCGCGTCCTTGGCCCAGATCATGTTGTCGATCCGGTAATCGCCGTGAACCACGCTGGTGCGGGTCTGTTCGGGCAGGGTTGCGGGGAGCCATTCGATCAGCCGCTCGACCGTGGGCATGTGTTCGGTCTCGGCCAGCTTGTATTGCCGGGTCCAGCGTTCGACCTGGCGGCCGAAATAGTTGCCCGGCTTGCCGAAATCCGCCAGCCCGACCGCCTCGACGTCGACCGCGTGGAGCTGCGCCAGGCAATCGATCATCGCCATGTAGGTATCGCGGCGGTATGGCGGGGCGTCCTTGGGCATCGATCCGTCCCAGATCGTGCGCCCATCGACCATACCCATGACGTAGAACCACGATCCGACCACGCTTTCGTCGGTGCACAGCCCGTATTGCCGGGCAACCGGGAAGCCGGTGGTGTGCAGCGCGGCCTGGACCTTGTATTCACGGTCAACCGCATGGGCCGAGGGCAGCAGCGGGCCAAAGGGCTTGCGGCGCAGCACATAGTTGCCGCTGGGTGCCTCGATCCGGTAGGTCGGATTGGATTGCCCGCCCTTGAACTTTGTCAGGCGAAGCGGTCCCTCGAAGCCCTCGACATTGGCCGCCATCCATTCGCCCAGCCTGTCGATGTCGAGCCGGTCGGCCCCTTCGGGCTCGACCGTGCCGACAAAGGCTTCCTCGGCGTTGATCGCGTCGCTCATCCGCGCCTCACTGATCGAACACGATCACCGAGCGCGCCGAATGCCCGGCCTTCATCTTCTCGAAGCCCTCGTTGATCGCCTCGAGCGGAATGCGCTCGGCGATGATCGTGTCGAGATCGAGCATGCCGCGCATGTAGAAATCGACCAGGCGCGGCATGTCGACCGGGAAACGGTTCATCCCCATGATCGCGCCCTGGAGCTTCTTGCCCGAAAGCAGGTCGAACGCGCTGAGGCCAACCGAATGGGCCAGCGGCATCATGCCCAGGATCGTCGCGGTACCGCCGCGCCGCAGCGACTTGACCGCGAGTTCGCCCGAAGCCGGACGGCCGACCGCCTCGATCGCATGATCGACCCCGCCCTTGGTCAACTCAACGATGGTCGCGGCGGCATCGGGGGCGAGCGCATCGACCGTATCGGTGGCGCCAAGCTTGATCGCCAGCTCGCGCTTCTCGGGCATCGGATCGGCGGCGATAATCCGCCCCGCACCAGCGATCTTGGCGGCATTGATCGTTGCCAGGCCGACACCGCCGCAGCCGACCACGGCAACGGTTTCGCCCGGCGTCACCTTGCAGGCGTTGAAGATCGTGCCCGCGCCGGTGGTCACCGCGCAGCCGATCACCGCGGCGCGGTCGAGCGGCATCTCCGGGTCAATCGCGGTGCAGGCGTGCTCGTGCACCAGCATCATTTCGGCAAAGGCCGAAAGGTTGAGCATCTGCCCCACAGGGCTGCCGTCGGGGCGGCTGAGGCGCGGTTCGCTGCCCGGCGCGCGGCGGGTATCGGCGCCCAGACACAAGGCCATGCGCCCCGTGACGCAGAATTCGCAGTGGCCGCAGAACGCCGACAGGCAGGTCACCACCGCATCGCCGACCTTGACCGTGCGCACCTCGCTGCCCACCGCCTCGACGATCCCGGCCGCTTCGTGGCCGGGAACGGCCGGCAGCGGGTGGGGATAGGTGCCCTCGATGAAATGCAGGTCCGAATGGCACAGTCCGCAGGCAGCGGTGCGGATCAGCACTTCGTGCGGACCCGGCTTGCCGATCTGGAGCTGCTCGATTTCAAGCGGCTTGTTGGGCTCGATCAGAACTGCGGCTTTCATTGTCTTCTCCGTATGGACCCTCCGGCACCGGGCCGGAGGGGGTCAGTGTGCGTGTCGGGATTCAGCGCGCGACGCCAAGATCGCCCGAGGAAAATCCGGCATCGCCCTGCGGCGCGTGCTTGCCGAGTTCCATCCGCGCGATCGAGCGGTTGTGGACCTCGTCCGGGCCGTCGGCGAGGCGCAGGGTGCGGATCCCGGCATAGGATTTGGCGAGGCCGAAATCCTCGGAAACGCCGCCGCCGCCGTGGGCCTGGATCGCATCGTCGATGATCTGCAGCGCCATGCGCGGGGCCTTGACCTTGATCATCGCGATTTCCTGCTGCGCGGCCTTGTTGCCCACCTTGTCCATCATGTCGGCGGCCTTGAGGCACAACAGGCGCGAGCATTCGATCTCGATCCGGGCTTCGGCGATGCGCTGTTCCCACACCGAATGGGTGGAGATCGCCTTGCCGAAGGCGACGCGCGATTGCAGCCGCTTGACCATCTTTTCCAGCGCTTCCTCGGCCACGCCGATGGTGCGCATGCAGTGGTGGATGCGGCCCGGCCCAAGGCGGCCCTGCGCGATCTCGAACCCGCGCCCTTCGCCCAGCAGCATGTTGCTGGCGGGGATGCGCACGTTTTCGAGCAGCACTTCCATGTGCCCGTGGGGGGCATCGTCATAGCCGAACACCGGCAGGTGGCGCAGGATCGTCACCCCGGGGGCGTCCAGCTCCATCAGCACCATCGATTGCTGGGCATGGCGTTTGGCCTCGAAATCGGTCTTGCCCATGACGATCGCGATCTTGCAGCGCGGATCGCCCACCCCCGAAGACCACCACTTGCGCCCGTTGATGACGTATTCGTCGCCCTCGCGGCGGATCGAGCATTCGATGTTGGTGGCGTCGGAAGAGGCCACGGCCGGCTCGGTCATCAGGAAGGCGGAGCGGATTTCGCCGTTCATCAGCGGCTTGAGCCAGGCTTCCTTCTGCTCGCGGGTGCCATAGCGGTGGAGCACTTCCATGTTGCCGGTATCGGGCGCCGAGCAATTGAACACTTCCGAGGCGAAGCCGATCCGGCCCATTTCCTCGGCGCAGAGCGCATATTCGAGGTTGGTCAGCCCCGGCCCCTCGAATTCGAAGGTATCGTCGACATGCGCGCGGCCCGACTGGGGCGGCATGAACAGGTTCCAGATCCCTTGGGCCTTGGCGCGGGCCTTCTCCTCCTCGACCACCTGCAGCACCTTCCAGCGCTCACCGCTCTTGTCCTCGGCCTTGTAGTCACCCTGGCGCGGGCGCACGTGCGCCTCGATGAAATCGCGCACCCGGTTGCGCCAGTAGACCTGCCGTTCGGTGGGATCGAAATCCATGGAGAAAATCCTTTCCTGATACTGTCGAGTCTCGGCTGCTTCCCTGCCATGCCGGAGCAGCCGCGCCAAGCGTGATTTAAGCGATCGGTTAAGTTCTTACGGGTGCATCCCCTCGCCATCGAGGCTGACCCGCGCCGCCGCCAGCGCTGCCAGTCGCGCCTCGTGATCGGCGCGGGTGATCGGAAAGCGCCGCAGAACCAGTGCGATCAGCACCGCAAACACGCTCACCACCGCGGCATAGGTCAGCGAAAGCGTGTTGATCACTGCCGGGTCGACCTCGCCGGGCTTGGCCTTTTCAGGCAGCCCGGCAAAGGACAGCATCATCCCGGTGGCAAAGATGCCGAGGCCCGTGGCACACTTGGCCATGAACATGTTCCCGGCAAAGAACGCGCCTTCGCTGCGCCGCCCGGTCTTTTCCTCCGAAGCTTCGACCACGTCGGCCACCATCGAGCTTGCCGATATCATCGCCGCGACACTGAACCAGTTGGAAAGGAAGAACATCGCGAACAGCGGAATGGTCGAGGCCGAGGTGCCTTCCTGTGGCCACAGCCCCTGCCAGCGCAGGAAGAACGGCAAGATCCAGAACACCGCACCGATCAGGGCCGTTGCGGCGGCCGTATCGCGCTTGCCCCAGCGCTTGTGCATCGCACCAAGGGTCAGGAAACAGGCGACTACGCTGAGGAACAGAACCCAGGGGTAATACTTGAGATCATCCTTGGTGAAGCGCCAGACGAACAGGTAGAGATAGTTGCTGAGCGAAAAGGTGATGCCCTGGCTGGTATAGGCGAGGCCCCCGCCGGCCAGCAGAACCAGGAACGCCTTGTGCGAAAAGCTCTCCTTGAGTTCGACAAAGGCGGTCGAAAGCCGGAACGGAGTTTGCGCGCGCGGCGAGGGCACCGCAATCCGGCGGTGCTGGCCCAATGCCGAAACCAGCACGGTACCGGCCATCATTACCGCCCCGAACAGCCCGTAGGCGCGATAGCCCACACCATCGAGCAGCCCTTTGGACAGGAACACGTTGTAGGCCAGGAACATTGCCAGCAGCCCGCCGCCCCAGCCGAACAGATAGCGGTAGCGCATCAGCGTGGTCCGCTCGTCGTAGTCGCGGGTCAGCTCGGGAACCAGCGCGACCGAGGGAACCTCGCAGGCCGAAATTAGGATCCGCACCGTAACGGCCAGCCCCAGCAGTTCCCAGAACCCCGGCGCCGAGGGCAGAGACCACAAGGTAGCCCAGGCAAAGGCCAGCGGGATCGGGGCCAGGTAGAGCCAGGGCAGCCGCTTGCCCCAGCGGCTGTGGGTGCGATCGGAAAGGTAGCCGATCAACGGATCGGCCACTCCATCGACCACCAGCGCGAGCATCAGCACCAGGCTGACCGCGCGCGGATCCATCCCCAGCACCAGATTGCAATAGAGCAGCAGAAAGGTCGAAAAGCCGTTGTCCTTGATCCCGTAGGCGATCGAACCAAGCCCGTGAACGAAGGCCAGGGGCCGGGTTATCGGTCCGGCGCCGGCGCTCATTGTCCGGCGGCCCCTCCATTGCCTTCGGCCATGGCCTGGAGCGTATCGAACAGCCCCGGCGCATCGGGATCCCACGCATGGCGCGGACCGATCGTGATCCCGCCATCCACGATCAGCGAGGCCCCGGTCATGAAGCCAGCCGCATCGCTGGCGAGGAAGGCAACCGCGTTGGCAATATCCTCTGGCATGCCCGAACGCGCCACCGGCTGGGCGTTCGATGACATCTGCATGATCATCGACTTGGCCAGCTCGACCTTGTCTTCGGGCATTTCCATGCTGGTGGTGAAGATGTTGGTGTTGATGAAGCCCGGCTGCACCGCGTTGACCCGGATGCCGTGCTGGGCAAGATCGGTCGCGGCGCATTTGGTCAGATGCAGGACCCCGGCCTTGGCCACGGCATAGGCGGTGGGGGAATAGCCCGGCCCGACCGCTGCGACCGAGCTGGTGTTGACGATACTTGCGCCCTTGCGGCCCTTCATATGCGGCGCGGCATAGCGGATCCCCATGGCGACGGAGCGCAGCAGCAGATCCATCGTGCGGTCCCATCCGGCGGCATCGATCTCGTCGATCGGCTCGCGCGCGCCGCCCGCACCGGCGTTGTTGAACACCACGTCGATCCCGCCGCAGGTGCCCGCAGCATGGTCCATCAGCGCCTTGATCTGGGCGACATCGCACACGTCGCAGGCCACCGGAATGATGCTTTCGCCCTCGCGCGCCACGGCCTCGGCCCCGGCGAGGTTGAGGTCGGCGGCGAATACGGTTGCCCCTTCGCGGGCAAACAGCAGCGTGGCGGCGCGCCCGATTCCCGATGCCGCACCCGTGATCACGACGCTCTTTCCAGCGAATCGCATGGCTCAATCCTCTCCGTTTCGATTTGCTACCAGCTTAGGGCGGAAAGGGGCGCGGTCAACGCTCCTTGGTCTGACGCTACGGCAAGGGGAGGCGCCCGCCCTGCAGCACAATCGCCGCTTGCGTGCCGCCGCCGAGTCGCCTTAACCTCGCGATTAAGAGAGGAGCCCGATCCATGTCCGACCTTGAAGCCTTCCGCCAGGAAATCCGCGCCTGGCTTGAGGAGAACTGCCCGCCCGAAATGCGCCAGCCAGTCCACGACGAGGACGATATCTGCTGGGGCGGGCGGCATTTCCAGTTCAAGAACGAGGCCCAGAAGCTCTGGCTGACGCGCTGCGCCGCCAAGGGCTATACGGTTCCCGACTGGCCCCAGGCCTATGGCGGCGCGGGCATGTCTCCGGCCGAGGCCAAGGTCTGGCGCGAGGAGATGAACCGGATCGGGGCGCGGCCCCCGCTTTCCAGCTTCGGGATCTGGATGCTCGGCCCCGCGCTGCTCAAATTCGGGACCGAGGAACAGAAAGTCCACTATCTGGGCCAGATCGCCCGCGGCGAAATCCGCTGGTGCCAGGGCTATTCGGAACCCGGTTCGGGCAGCGACCTCGTCAGCCTGCAGACCTTCGGAGAAGACAAGGGCGACCACTGGGTGGTCAACGGCAGCAAGATCTGGACCTCCTATGCCAACAAGGCCGACTGGATCTTCTGCCTGGTCCGCACCGACAAGGCCAACAAGTACCAGGGCATCTCCTTCCTGCTGTTCGACATGGAAAGCGCGGGCGTTTCGACCAAGCCGATCCTGCTGATCAGCGGAAACTCACCGTTCTGCGAGACCTTTTTCGACAACGTGAAGGTGCCCAAGCAGCAGATCGTGGGCGAGCTCAACCGCGGCTGGGATGTTGCCAAGTACCTGCTCGGCCATGAGCGCGAGATGATCTCTGGCGCGGGCGGCGGAGACCGGCTGACCACCATTGGCGCGGTGCTAAACCGCGCGGGCCTCGAAGACCCGCTGCTGCGCGCCGAGTTGGCGATGTTCGATGTCGATGCCCTGGCCTATGGCGCGATGGGCGAGAAGTTCCTTGACGAGATCAAGGTCGGCAAGGCCCATCCGGCCCAGCCCAACATGATGAAATACGCCGGGACCGAGCTCAACAAGCGGCGCTATGAGCTGCTGATGGCGGGCGGCGGCTCGGCCAGCCTGGAATGGGAAAGCGAGGCTTCGGACGGCGGCAGCCGGGCAAGGGGCTGGCTGCGCACCAAGGCCAATTCGATCGAGGGCGGGACCAGCGAGGTCATGCTCAACGTCATTTCCAAGCGTATTCTCGACCTGCCGGGAGCCTGATCCATGCCGTTATATCACACCGAAGATCAGGCGATGCTCGCCGACACGGCGCGCCAGTTCATGGCCGACGAAGGCGCTATCGCGAAACAGCTGCGCCATTTCCGCGACATTGGCTGCAAGGACGGGTTCGGCCATGGCCTGTGGAAGCAGTTTGCCGAGCTGGGCTTCACCGGGATCCTGGTCAGCGAGGCCGATGGCGGGCTGGGTATGGGCCATGTCGAGGCGGGGATCGTGCTCGAGGAGATCGGGCGCAACCTCACTCCCTCGCCGTTCCTGACCAGCGCCGTCATGGCTGCGAGCGCGCTGGCCGATGCCAGCGCCGAGCTCAAGGGGCGCTATCTGCCCGGACTGCTTTCGGGCGACAGCGTGTTCGCGCTCGCGATCGACGAGGGCAAGAAGCACCGCCCCGAACGGATCGCCACGCGCGCGGTGCGTTCGGGCAACGGTTTCAGCCTGTCGGGCACCAAGGACTTCGTGGTCCACGGCTCCTCGGCCGACATGCTGGTGGTTGCCGCGCGCACCGCCGGGGCGGACGACGATGCCGAGGGGATCACCCTGTTCGCGGTGCCCCGCGACGCGGCGGGGCTGAGCCAGGACGCGGTGCGGCTGGTCGACAGTTCGATGGCAACCCATCTGCGGCTCGACAACGTCCAGCTCGATGCCGATGCCGTGATCGGGGAGGTCGATGGCGGGCGCGAAGTGCTCAGCCGCGTGCTCAATGCCGGGCGCGTCGGCGCGGCGGCGGAAAGCGTCGGGGTGGCGCAGGGGTCGTTCGACATGACCACCACCTACCTCAAGCAGCGCAAGCAGTTCGGCAAGCTGATCGGCGAGTTCCAGGCGCTCCAGCACCGCGCCGCGCATCTCTATTCCGAGATCGAGATCGCCCGTGCCGCCACGATCAAGGCCCAGCAGCTGCTCGATGCGGGTAGCGACAAGGCCGAGTTGATGGTCTCGGTTGCCAAGGCCAAGGCCGGCAAGGCCGCCAGCCTTGCGGTCAGGGAAGGCGTGCAGATGCACGGCGGGATCGGGATGACCGACGAATACGACATCGGCCTTTACATGAAGCGCGACCGGGCGCTGGCCGAATTCATGGGTGACATGTTCTACCACGCCGATCGCGTGGCGAAGCTGTCCGGTTATTGAGGAGAAGGACGATGGCGTTCGATTTCGGCAAGTTGTTCAGCCTTGAAGGCAAGGTGGCGCTGATAACCGGAGGATCGCGCGGGATCGGCAAGATGCTGCTCGAAGGCTTCCTCGCCGCCGGGTGCGAGCGGGTCTATATCACCGCGCGCAAGCGCGAGCAGATCGCCGAAACCCTCGCCGAATTCGAGGCAGACTATCCCGGCAAGGTGATCGGCCTGCCCGGCGATCTTTCGCAGATGGACGAGATCAAGCGCCTCGCCGAGACCCTGGCCGAGCGCGAGCAGCGGCTCGACATCCTGGTCAACAACGCCGGAGCGGCCTGGGGAGCGGAGTTCGATCAGTTCCCCGAAGCCGGGTGGGACAAGGTGATGGACCTCAACGTCAAGAGCCTGTTCTTCCTGACCCAGAAGCTTCACCCCCTGCTCAAGGCGGCAGCCAGTTTCGATCGCCCGGCGAAGGTGATCAACATCGCCTCGATCGACGGGCTTCGCACCAACCCGTGGGAAACCTATTCCTATCAGGCCAGCAAGGCGGCGGTGATCCACCTGACCAGGCGGATGGCCGCGCGGCTGATCAAGGATAGCATCGTCTGCACCTGCATCGCGCCGGGCGCCTACCCCAGCGAGATGAACAAGGCCGCAGCGAAGAACCCCGAAGGCAGCGCCAAGGGTATCCCCTACAAGCGCGTAGGCGTTGCCGAGGACATCGCCGGCGGTGCGATCTACCTTGCCAGCCGCGCGGGCGACTATGTGGTGGGCACCACGATCCCGATCGATGGCGGGATCGTCAATGCCTGGATCCCGGCCGAGTTCAACGATCCCTCGGGGCACTGACATGGCCCGCCGGCAGCTGCGCACCCTCGCCCACGCAATCTATTTCGGCGAGGGGCCGCGCTGGCACCAGGGGCGGCTGTGGTTCTCGGATTTCTATGCCCACCGGGTCTGTTCGGTCGATCTGGCGGGCGATCTGCGTACCGAGCTTCAGCTCGATGATCGCCCCTCGGGCCTCGGCTGGATGCCCGACGGTTCGCTCCTGGTGGTGCGGATGGAGCCGCGCCAGGTCTGGCGGCGCTGGAGCGACGGGCGCTTTGCGCTCCACGCCGATCTGGCCGATCATTCCGCCTTCCTGTGCAACGACATGGTGGTTGACGGCGCGGGCCGGGCCTGGGTCGGCAATTTCGGCTTCGATCTCGATGCCGAACTGCGCGCGCGCGGCCCCGAAAGCGTGATTGCGGATCATCCGCAGACCTGCCTCGCGCTGATCCAGCCGGACGGCAGTGTTTCCGATGCCGCCCCGGGCGAGCGCTTCAGCTTTCCCAACGGCATGGTCATCACCCCCGATGGCCGGACGCTGATCGTGGGCGAAACCCTTGCCGGGCGGCTGAGCGCATTTGCCATCGCCGCCGACGGCACCCTCTCCGGTCGCCGCGAATATGCCCCGACCTGGCCGCGCGTTCCCGACGGGATCTGCCTCGACAGCGAAGGCGCGGTGTGGATCGCCAACCCCCTCGCCCCCGAATGCGCCCGCATCGCGCCGGGCGGCGAGGTGCTTGAGGTGATCAGCACCGGCGACCTGCCGTGCTACGCCTGCATGCTGGGCGGCCCCAGCGGACGCCATCTGTTCATGCTGGTAGCGCCAAGTTCGGACGCGGAAGAAGCCGCCAAGGCACCCAAGGGCAAGGTGCTGGTGACGGAAGTGGACGTGGCGCGGGCGGGGTGGCCCTAGCGCTGGGGCGGATCGGGCGCGCGAAAGGTCACCAGCCACCAGTCGGGCGGGGCGCCGATGCGCAGCGGAATGCTGCCAGAACCAAGCCCTGCGGTGACCACTACGGTCCTTCCGGAATCGTGAACCACACCGCATTGGTAGTGCGGGTTGTAGACGTGGTAGCCGAACAGCGGGGCCAGCGATCCGATTCCGGGCAAGACCACCTGCCCGCAATGGGTGTGCCCGGCCAGCATCGTGGTGACCTCGGGCGGTAGGGACGGGGCAATGTCGGGCGAATGCGACACGGCAACCGGAACGCCTCCCAAACCCTTGGCCGAAGCGATCGTTCCCGCGATGTCGGCATGATGGGTGTAGCCATCGTCAATCCCCAGGATCAGCAGCGGCCCCCTTCGCACCGCGCTGTTCGCCAGGGTGGCTATTCCGGCTTCGGCCAGGGCTGCCTCGATCCTTGCCCGATCGGTCCAATGGTCATGGTTGCCGGGCGTGGCGATCACGCCGTCGCGCGCCTTTAACCCGGCCAGCGGTTTGACCAGATCCTGGGTGCGGGTCTCGAGCTTGCCGTTGTGCCCGTTGACGAAGTCCCCGACGATCACCACCAGGTCCGGGCGGGCCGCATTGATCGATGCGACGATGCTCTCAAGCCGGGAGGAATCCATCGCGCGGTTGCCGAGATGGATATCGGAGAGCAAGACGACCCGATAGGGCGGCGTGCCCGCGGGAAATGCGGATGCCGCGATCTCGGTCCGGCGTTCGATCGGATCGGATACGGCCTCCCGCAGGCCGATCGCGACCAGGCTCAGGACAGCCGCAGCAACAAGCAGCACCAATGCGGCAAGGGTACGCAAAAACCGCCGCACGGGCCGCCTATCCCTCCATCAGGCTGCGCACGAAGCCGATCAGCCCGGTCTGGCGGGCGCGCTTCATCCGTTCGGCGTGGAGGATTTCCGCAACCTTGGCGTAGCAGGCCTCGACGTCGTCGTTGACCACCACATAGTCATAACCGTCCCAGTGGCTGATCTCGGCGCGGGCGCGCTCCATGCGCGCGGCGATCACCTCGGCGCTGTCGGTGCCCCGGCCGGTCAGGCGGCGATGCAGCTCCTCAAGGCTGGGGGGAAGGATGAAGACCCGGACCACGTCCTGCTGATCCTTCTGGTAGAGCTGCTGGGTGCCCTGCCAGTCGATATCGAACAGGAAATCGTGGCCTTCCTTCAGCCCGGCGCGGATATGGCCCTTGGGGGTACCGTAATTGTGCCCGAACACCCGTGCCCATTCGTAGAATTCGTCTTCGGCCACCATCTGTGCGAAGGCGGCCTCGGCGACGAAGTGATAGTGCACCCCGTCAATCTCGCCCGGGCGCATCGGGCGGGTGGTGGCGGAGACCGACAGGCGGATTTCGCTATCGCGTTCAAGCAGCATGCGGCTGATCGTGGTCTTGCCCGCGCCCGAGGGCGAGGACAAGATGAACATCAACCCGCGGCGTTGCAGGGTATCGCCGGAATGCTTGCCTGAATCGACCATGCGCGCTGATGGCGCAAGGCGGGTGTGCAAATCAAGCCTTGGGCGGCGCCTTTTGCGCAGCCTTGGCCCCGGAGCGTCTGCGATCGTAAAGCCGCTTGGCGATTGCCGCCCCGCCGACCACGATCGCCCCCGGCACCGAGCGCGTGGCGATCCGCACTGCCATGGCCGTGGCCACTCCGCCCAGCAGGGTCGGCTTCTTCTTGGCGGCCTCACTCACCGCGGCGGCGCTTGCCGGCAGCACCTTGTCGATCGCCGCGTTGAGCAGCTTGCCGCCGCCCTTGCGGGCGATCTCGGCAAGGATCCGATCGCGCGCCACCGGCTACTTCTTACGCCCGAAATCGACCGTGACGACGTTGGAGCCATCGCCGCCATCGGTCGCGGCCGCTTCGTCATTCTCCGCCGGTTCCGGAGCCTCGGGCTCCTCCTCGGAGGTCACCGCCTGGAACTGGAGCCCGAAATCGACCGCCGGATCGACGAAGGCGGTGATTGCCGAAAACGGCACCACCAGCTTGGCCGGAAGCTGGTTGAACGAAAGGCCGACCGAAAAGCCCTCGTCACCGACTGTCAGATCCCAGAACTTGTTCTGCAGCACGATGGTCATCTCATCGGGGAAGCGCTCGCGCAGGTGCGCGGGGATATCCACCCCCGGCGCGCCGGTCTTGAAAGTGATGTAGAAGTGATGATCGCCGGGCAGGGCGCCGCCCCAGGCCTCGACCTGGCCCAGCACCCGTCCGACCACGGCACGCAAGGCTTCCTGGACGATTTCGTCATAGGGGATCAGGCTGTCGGCCGTTTCGTCGCTCATGGGCGGACAAGTGGCTTTGCCCAAGGCCCCGGTCAAGGGTAAACGTGCTCGGCTAGTGCGCCATCGACATCCGTCGACGGCTTGCAACACCGGCCCGCGCCCCCGGCCCCGCCGCCCCCCGGGTACCAGGAACGGGGGGTTGGGCCGGGGG
>JAKOWQ010000366.1 GCA_029781465.1 Pseudomonadota bacterium | reverse complement strand
GAGCGTGGCATCGGACAGATCCGGCCAGCCATCTTCAGGGAAATAGCGGCGGAGAAAGGCGACACGGGCGCGAAAGGTTTGCGCGCCGTCGCTCCACGGCAGGCTCGCCAGACCCATCTGCCTGACGCCTTCCAGCATCGCAGCTGCGGTCGCCTCGGGCGAAGGATTGGCCAGCGGCTTTTCCTCCAGCACCAGCGCGTCGATCTTCCGTGTACGGATGGCTGTCACCTGCTGGGCGCGTGAATTCCAGCGCAAGGTTTCGGCGGTTTCGATGTGATCGGCGAAGTGCGTTTCGATTTCCGCGAGGCTCAAGGGGGCGGCGAGATGTATCTTCTGGTCGCCGGATGCGCCATCGGTCATGGCGATGGCGAGCCAGTCATTGACCGCGAGGCCATCATGCTCTGGCAGGGCAGCGCCGCCGCCGCCCGCCATGCGATAGCGGCCCGTGCCACCGCGCCGCTGCGCCATGCGGTCCGGCCAGGCGAGCGCCACGAGAATGCCAATGGACATTTCAGAGTCCAGGTCGGCCGTGGGTCCCGGCTTTCGCCGGGATGACGGATCGAGGATTTGCTCGATCTGCCGGGCGGAGGCCCGAATGCGATCGCGCGCGGGGCCCCTCACCGCGGCCATGCGGGTGGCGATGTCGCAGCCCAGCGCCCGGCCGCCACCATCGCGTTCCGACAGATAGGCCGCGAGTTCGGCGGCACGGGGAGTCGCGCCGCGCACCACCATATGCGCAAGACGCGGATGCAGCGGTAGCTTGACCATGGCGCGGCCCATGGGGGTGATGGCGCCGGCCGCGTCGATCGCATCGAGGTGGCGCAGCAAATCGCGGGCCTGGGCGCAGGCTGCGGCGGGCGGCGGATCGAGCCACGACAGGGCTGCTGGATCGGCAACGCCCCAGGCGGCGAGTTCGAGGATCATAGGGGCGAGATCGGCGATCAGGATTTCGGGTGGGTCGAATGGAGCGAGCGCCCGCGTCTCCGGTTCGGGCCACAGGCGGTAGCAGCGGCCGGGACCGAGACGGCCGGCGCGGCCACGGCGCTGATCGGCGGCGGCGAGCGACACCCGCACGGTTTCGAGCGCCGTCATGCCGGAAGCGGGATCGAAGCGGGGGCTGCGCTTGAAGCCCGCGTCGATCACCGCGCCGATGCCGTCGATCGTCAGCGAAGTTTCGGCAATGGTGGTGGCGAGCCTCGATCTTGCGGCAAGCGATGTACATCTGCCACCTGACCTCTTCTGCTGCGACGATTGCCTGCGGGAGGTGCAGGACAAAAATGAGCGGCGCTATCGCTATGCCTTCACCAACTGCACGCAATGCGGGCCGCGCTACACGCTGATCGCTGCCCTGCCCTATGACCGCCGAAACACCACCATGGCTGGCTTCGC
>JAKOWQ010000365.1 GCA_029781465.1 Pseudomonadota bacterium | reverse complement strand
CAAGGCCGGAGGAAAGCCTTCCGGAAATGCCTTGATTTGGCCAAGCCGCTGATCTACCCCCGGTTCTCAATCTGATCATGCAGACCCCGGTTGCGGCACTCGCAACGCTTTCGGCGGGCTGCGGGGTGGCCGAGGAGCAGCAACAGTGAGCGATGACGCCCTGTTCCGCGAGGTGGACGAAGAAGTCCGCCAGGAACAACTGAAGAAATTATGGGATCGCCACGGCAATCTGCTGGTCGCGCTGTGCGTGGCAATCGTGCTGGCGGTGGCCGGCTTCAAGGGCTGGCAGGCCTGGCAGACGAAGCAGGCGGAAGCGGCGGGCCAGAGCTATTTCGCCATGACCAAGCTTGCCGGCAAGCAGCAGTTCGACGAGGCGCTGAAGCTTATCCCGACCATCGGCCAGGCGGGCTATGCCCATCTCGCCAAGCTGCGCGAGGCCGGCATTCTGCTCGCCCAGGGCAAGGACGACGAAGCGGTGAAACTCTTCGATGCCATTGCAGCCGACACATCCTACGACGCAGCGCTGCGCGATCTCGCCCGGATCCGGGCGGGCTATGCGCTGGCCGATACCGCCAAGCCGGCCGAGCTTGCAACGCGGGTTGCGGGTTTCGATGTGGAGGGCAATCCGTGGCGCCACGCGGCCCGCGAGATCGAAGCCAACGCCGCCTGGAAGGCCAAAGATTATGCCGCCGCCGACAAGCTGGTGAAGACCATCCTGCTTGATCCGGAGACGCCGCAGGGCCTGCGCCAGCGCGCCACCATCTTGAGCGATCTATTGCTGCCGCTGTTGCCGAAATCATGATGCGCACACTCAGGACATTTTCCACGGCGGCGCTGCTGGCGGCGCTCGCGGTAACGGCATCGGGCTGCGGTTCGCTCGAGAAGCTAACCGGCATGGGTCGCGACGACACGGTGTTGCCGGGAAGCCGTGAAGACGCCATTCCCAACCAGGCATCGTTTCCCGCACCCAAAGACCAGATCAAGCCCGGCACCCAGCTTGGCGATGACGCGCAGGCCCAGTCGGCCGATGCAACCGATCTCGCCGCGCAGCCGGCCCCGGCTCCGGCGCCCGCCCAGCCGTGCAAGGCGACCGACCAGAAGTGCAAGCTCGCCGCCAAGAAGGCGGCCGCGGCTGCGGCACAGCAATCGCAAGATGTGTTCAGCGACCCGCAGCAATGAGCTTTGCGGTTGCCATTCTCGGGCGGCCGAATGTCGGCAAGTCGACGCTGTTCAACCGCCTGGTGGGCCGCAAGATCGCGCTGGTTGACGATCAGCCGGGTGTCACCCGCGACCGGCGCGAGGGCGAGGCATCGATCGCCGATCTGAAATTCACGGTGTTCGACACAGCGGGCCTCGACGAGGCGAAGCGCGGCACGCTGGAAGCGAGGATGAGCGCGCAGGCGGAAGCGGCGATTGCCGACTCAGATGTGGTGCTGTTCGTGATCGACGCGCGGGCCGGCGTCACCCCCGCCGACCGGGAATTCGCGGCGCGCATCCGGCGCAAGGGGAAGCCGGTCATCCTGGTTGCCAACAAGGCCGAGTCGCGCGCTGCCGCGCCGGGTGTGATGGAAGGTTTCGAGCTGGGCTTCGG
>JAKOWQ010000364.1 GCA_029781465.1 Pseudomonadota bacterium | reverse complement strand
GCCCCGGCGCGGATTGCCTCGCCCTCGACATTGGCGAGCGGCGGGTAATGGAGCAGGCGCATCACCGAATTGCCATCCTCGATCGCCTTGTCGAACCAGTGCTCGTCCAGTCCGAGGTAAAGCGCGATGGCCGATAGAATCTTGGCGCCGGTGGCGTCGTATTGCCGATAAAGCTCGGTGAAGAGCTCCTGGAATCCCTCGGGGCGCTCGGGCCAGACATTGGGCGGCATCGAGGCATCGGCCAGCGGGCTGCCTTCGGGCAGGTTGCGGCCGATATGCCAGAATTCCTTGAGATCGTGCGCCTTGGCGTCCTTGGCAATCTCTACCCCGAATGGGGTATAGCCGCGCGCGCCCGAAATCGCGGCATCGTGATAGCGGCACTTTTCTTCCTCGGGCAGGGCGAAGAATTCCTTCGATAGCTGCATAGCCCGCTCGATCAGCGCGCGGTCGATCGGGAAATCCTTGACCATCGCAAAGCCGAAGGTGCGGAAGCTTTCCCCGATTGCCTGGGCAAATTCTTCTTTGGGAAGGTTGAGCGAGAGAACGGGGATCGAGGTAAGGGACATGGGTGGACGCTTTCGCAAATCTGATGCAATGCGCCGCCATAGCCTTTCCCGCGAGTTCTGGCATGACCAAAATCAAATCCTTCTGGCTGATGAAATCCGAGCCCGACGTCTACAGCTGGGACGATCTGGTGGCCGAAGGCGAGGGGACCTGGGACGGCGTGCGCAACTATACCGCGCGCAACAATCTGCGGGCGATGAAACCGGGCGATCATGCCTTCTTCTATCACTCGAATATCGGGATAGAAGTTATTGGAATTGCAGAGATTACCGCGTCCAATATCCCCGATCCAACCGATCAGACCGGGCGCTGGTCGGCGGTTCGGCTCAGGCCGCTTCGCAAGCTGGAAAGGCCCGTCACGCTCAAGGAAATCAAGGCCGATCCCGCGCTGGCTGAAATGGAATTGCTGACCAAATTCCGGCTTTCGGTCTCACGGGTCAGCCCGGGCGAATGGGATCATATCCTCAAGCTGGCAGAGCGCTGACTATTTCCCTGCTTTGGCGCGCAAGCCGGAGATCGTGGCGCCGCCCGCCGTGAGCTGCTCAGGGTCGATCAGGGCATGGATCAGGCGCAAGCCCTTGCGTTCGCGCGCCTGCTCGAGCGCGGAGACAAACTCCGCGGTGGTTTCGACCCGTTCGGACCATCCCCCGTATGCCTTGGCCAGCATGGCGAAGTCCGGGTTGACCAGGCTGGTTCCCGAAACCCGCGCCGGAAACTCCCGTTCCTGGTGCATGCGGATGGTGCCGTAGGTGCCGTTGTCGATCAGGATCACCAGCAGGTCGCAGCCGTATTGCACCGCCGTAGCCAGTTCCTGCCCGTTCATCAGAAAATCGCCATCGCCCGCCAGAGCAACAACCGTGCGCTCGGGGTGGCGCAGCGCGGCGGAAACCGCGGCGGGTACGCCATAGCCCATGGTTCCGTTGGTCGGGGCCAGCTGCGAAGGAAAGCCGTTGTAGTGCCAGTAGCGGTGCCACCAGCCCGAAAAGTTTCCGGCGCCGTTGCAGATGATCGCATCATCCGGAAAAGTCGCGCGCATCGCGGTGACGCAGGCCGCCATGTCGAGCGGATAGGGCGCTGGTTTGGCCGTGGTCCAGTCAAGCCATTGCAGATGGGCTTCTTCACCCGCATCGAAGGGGATCACCGCGTCATCCCACAAGGCGGCTTCCTCGGCGAATTCGCCGACATCGGCGCAGATCGCAAGGTCTGCGCGGTAAACCCGGCCCAGCTCGTCGGGATCGGGATGGATATGGATCAGAACCTGACCGGGGTGATCGGGGGTAACCAGGGTGTAACCGTCGGTCGTGGCCTCGCCCAGCCGCGCGCCGACCGCAAGGATCAGATCGGCATCCTTGATCCGCTGAACCAGCTTGGGGTTCGGGCCATAGCCCAGGTTGCCTGCCCAGACCTTGCTCGAGTTGGGCACTGCATCCTGCCGGCGAAAGGCGCCCGCCACCGGCAGGCCGATCCGCTCGGCAAAGGCGGTGAAATG
>JAKOWQ010000361.1 GCA_029781465.1 Pseudomonadota bacterium | reverse complement strand
AAATAGCCGGTGAACGGGTTCACAAGATGGGGTATGATCAAATCATCCCCGTACTCCTGTGAAAAGCGAGACACAACAGCATGAAAGCACTTGTCGTTTTTGAGTCCTTCTTCGGCAACACCGAAAAGATCGCCAACGCCGTGGCCGGCGGGCTGGCTGCCCGCGGCGAAGTGACCATGCGGAAGGTCGCGGACCTGCGGCCCGAAGAATTGAAGAATTTCGACCTGGTGGTGGTCGGTTCGCCTACGCGCGGCTTTCAGCCCTCCGACGGCACCAAAGCGCTGCTCAAAGCGCTGCCGGCCGGCACGCTGCAGGGCGTGAAGGTGGCCGCCTTCGATACGCGCATGGACGTGAAAGAGGTCAACAACGCTTTCCTGACCTTCATGGAAAAAATCTTTGGCTACGCCGCCGAGCCGATCGGCCGGGCGCTGGTCAAGGCCGGCGGAACGCTGGTTGGCAAACCGCAGGGTTACTTCGTGCACGGCTCCGAGGGTCCGCTGTGGGATGGCGAACTTGAACGCGCCGCGGCCTGGGGAGAGCAGCTGGCCGGCTGACCTCCGCCTGCGTCTGCGCGGCCGGCTTCATGGTAGAATTCCCAGCGATGGACGACAAATCACTCTCAACGCTTGAATACCGCAAGGTGCTGGAAAAGCTGGCCGCTTACGCCGATTTTAGCGCTTCGGCCGAACTGGCGCGCGCGCTGCGCCCCACCGACAAACTGGATGAAGCGGTCGAACGGCAGGCCCGCACCAGTGAGGCCCGCCGCCTGCTGAGCATCCGCTCCGAGACCACCATCGGCGGCGCGCTCGACATCCGCCCGCAGATCGAGATCGCGGCGCGCTCGGGCGTGCTGACCGGCGAGGACCTGCTCAACATCAAGGGCACGCTGATCGCGGCCCGCGAGCTTGCCCGCGCGCTGGAACGCCAGGCCGAGCATTACCCGCGCCTGGCGGAAATTGCCGCGCGCATGCCGCCCCCGCCTGGCCTGATTGAAACCATCACCCGCGCCAGCTCTGACCGCGGCGAGGTGCTCGATTCGGCTTCGC
>JAKOWQ010000319.1 GCA_029781465.1 Pseudomonadota bacterium | reverse complement strand
AGGCTTCGCGATCACCGGCGGCGCGCTCGGCCCGGTGCTCGAGGCGATCCCGCACGAGATGCTGATTATCGGGGGGGCGGCGGTCGCCTCGCTGATCACCGGCAATTCGCTCCACGGACTGAAGGCGATCGGCGGCTGCTTCGCCAAGATCTTCAAGGGGCCCCAGCACACGAAGCAGGATCACATCGATGCGATCGTGCTCACCACCCGGCTGATGAAGCTGCTGCGCACCGAAGGCCCGGTGGCGCTGGAAAGCCATGTGACCGAACCCGCCAGCTCGGCGATCTTCGCGGAGTTTCCGCGCCTGCTCGCCAACAAGGCGCTGGTCGCGCTGATCGCCGATACGCTGACGCTGATCGTGGTCTCTTCGGGCACGCTCGAGGTTCACGCGGTGGAGGAGGTGATGGACAACGCGATGAAAACGCATTTCCACGAAATGCACGAGCCCCAGCATGCCCTGCAGAACCTGGCTGATGCGCTGCCCGCGCTGGGGATCGTCGCGGCGGTTCTGGGGGTGGTCAAGACCATGGGCTCGATCGACAAGCCCCCGGCGATCCTGGGCGGGATGATCGGCTCGGCGCTGGTCGGCACCTTCATGGGGGTGCTGCTGGCCTATGGCATGGTCTCGCCGCTGGCCGGGCGGCTCAAGCAGGTGCTTGAGGCCGACGAACAGGTGTTTCAGGCGGTCAAGCAGGTAATCATCGCCTCGCTCCACGGCTGGCCGCAGCCGCTGGTGGTCGAAGGCGCGCGTTCGGGGCTGGGCCACGATGTCCGCCCCGGCCTGTCCGAACTGCTCGACGCGCTGAGAGGGCGCTAAGCCGATGGCCGCCGCGAAGCCGGCCAAGGGCAAGAACGAGCTGCCCGCCCCGATCATCGTCAAGAAGGTGACGGTGGTGGCCGGCGGGCATCACGGCGGGGCCTGGAAGGTTGCCTATGCCGATTTCGTCACCGCGATGATGGCCTTCTTCCTGCTGCTGTGGCTGCTGGGCGCAACCACCGAAAAGCAGCGCAAGGGGATTGCCGATTATTTCACCCCCACGCTGGTCAAGCTCAAGGAACAGAGCGCGGGATCGAACGGCATGCTGGGCGGCGCCTCGATCACCGATGCCGACAATTACCCCAACCGCGCCGGACAGACCGGGACCAGGGCGATGACCATCCCGCGCGACACCACCGGCGGACGCAAGGAGGGCGCGGAGAAAATCCGGCGGGTGCAGAAGATGCAGGAACGGCTCGCCGCCAAGCTGGAGGGCAACCCGCGCCTCAGCAAGCTGGCGCGGCAGGTGCGGCTGATCGACACCGCCGAGGGGATCCGCATCGACCTGGTCGACGATGCCGATTTCTCGATGTTCCAGCTCGGCACCACGGTGCTGACCCCCCAGGCCGCCGAGCTGCTGGGCGCGATTGCCGCGACCATCGGTCCCGAAGCGGGCGGGATCTCGATCCGCGGCCACACCGATGCCCTGCCCTGGCGCGGCGGGATCGGTGCCAACAACTGGTCGCTCTCGGCCGGTCGCGCCGAGGCCACCCGCCAGGCGCTGATCGGCCAGGGCATTGGCGAGGATCGCTTCCGCAAGATCGAGGGCGTGGCCGAGCGCGAACCGCTGATCCGCAACCAGCCCGCCGATCCGCGCAACCGGCGGATTTCGATCCTGTTGATGCGCTAGGTTCGGGGCGCCTTGCCGGCGCCATGCACTTTGTGTTTGGGTCGGCAGCCGAAATGACGCGGGATCTTCGGGCAGGATATCGTGAGGTAAGCCCGGGTCACGCCTTCCCTGTTCATCCCGAACGAAGGCAAGGGGCCGCACAGCGTTGAATTGCCGTCCCTCGACTTCGCTCAGGACGAACGGCATTGGCTTGATTCATTGTGTTTCGCGCACTGCGCTACAGCATCCCGAACACCCCGGCCACGCCCACTGCAATCGCCCCGCCGATCAGCGGGCCGACGACCGGGATCCAGGCGTAGGACCAGTCCGAACCGCCCTTGCCCGCGATTGGCAGCAGGGCGTGGGCGATGCGCGGGCCAAGGTCGCGCGCGGGGTTGATGGCGTAGCCGGTCGGCCCGCCCAGCCCGTTGCCGATTGCCCAGACCAGCAGGCCGACCACCACCGGGCCCAGGAAGCCCGGCATGGCGACCAGCTTCGAACCGATTGCGATCACCACGATCACCAGCGCAAAGGCGCCGATCGCCTCGGTGACGAGATTGCTGAGCGGCGCGCGGATCGCCGGGCTGGTGGAAAACACCCCCAGCTTGGCCGTCGGATCGGGGGTTTCGGCCCAGTGGGGCAGATAGGCCAGCCAGACCAGCGCCGCGCCGGTGAAGGCGCCGAGCATCTGCGCCGCGACATAGGGCGCGACATGGCTGAAATCGTGCCCCGCGATCGCCATGCCCAGCGTCACCGCCGGGTTGAGGTGCCCCGGCGCGCCTAGCGAAACCGCCACCAGCACCCCGCACAGAACCGCGAAACCCCAGGCCGAGGTGATCGTGGTCCAGTCGCTCCCCTGGGCCTTGCTCTTGGCCAGGGTGACATTGGCGTTGGTGCCGATGCCAAGCAGCATCAGCACGGCGGTGCCGAGGTATTCCCCCGCGAAACCTGCATCCATCTTCTTTCCCCCTCTTGCCCCTGGCGGGCCTATTCGATCCAGCCGAGCGAGCGGCTGACAGCCTTGTTCCACTTGCCGTAAAGCACGGCGCGGCGATCCTCTTCCATCGCCGGGTGCCAGCGCTTGTCCACGCCCCAGTTGGCGGAAATATCGTCGGTCGAGGTCCAGTATCCGACCGCGAGACCGGCGGCATAGGCCGCGCCCAGCGCGGTGGTCTCGATCACCCGGGGGCGGACCACCGGCACGCCGAGGATGTCGGACTGGAACTGCATCAGCAGCTCGTTGACCACCATGCCGCCGTCGGTGCGCAGCTCGGTGATCGCCACGCCCGAATCCTTGGTCATCGCATCGAGCACCTCACGGGTCTGGAACGCGGTCGCCTCCAGCACGGCGCGGGCGAGGTGGCCCTTGCCCGCGAAGCGCGTCAGCCCGACGATCACCCCGCGCGCGCTGTCTTCCCAGTGCGGGGCATAGAGACCGGAAAAGGCCGGGACGAAATAGACATCGCCGTTGTCTTCCACGCTGGCGGCCAGCGCCTCGATCTCCGGCGCGCTGGAAATCAGCCCCAGGTTGTCGCGCAGCCACTGCACCAGCGCGCCCGAGATCGAGATCGACCCTTCGAGCGCGTAGACCGCCGGGGATTCACCCAGCTTGTAGCCCAGCGTGGTCAGCAGGCCGTGCCTTGACGGGAACGGTTTGTCGCCGGTGTTCATCAGCATGAAGCAGCCGGTGCCATAGGTGTTCTTGGCCTCGCCCGGGGCAAGGCAGGCCTGCCCGAACAATGCCGCCTGCTGATCCCCCAGGATCCCCGCCAGCGGCACCCCGGCAAGCGCGCCGGTGCAGCTGCCATAGACCTCGCTCGAGGAACGGATTTCGGGCAGGCAGGCGCGCGGAATGTTGAGCAGGGCGAGGATTTCCGCGTCCCAGTCGAGCGTGTCGAGGTTCATCAACTGGGTGCGCGAGGCATTGGTGACATCGGTGATGTGCAGCCCGCCCTCGGTTCCGCCGGTGAGATTCCAGGCCAGCCAGGTATCGATATTGCCGAACAGCAACTCGCCCGCCTCGGCCCGCGCCTGCGCGCCGGGCACACTATCGAGCAGCCAGCGCAGCTTGAGCCCTGAGAAATAGGTCGCCAGCGGCAGCCCGGTCTTGCCGCGCAGCCGATCCTGCCCGCCATCGGCGGCCAGCGCGCCGACCAGATCGGCGGTGCGGGTGTCCATCCACACCAGCGCGTTGTGCACCGGCTGGCCACTGGCCTTGTCCCACAGCACGGTGGTTTCGCGCTGGTTGGTGATCCCCACCGCGGCAAGATCGGTGGCGGCCAGACCGCCCTTGGCCAGCGCGAGCGCGATCACCTCTTGCGTATTGGCCCAGATCTCACCCGCATCGTGTTCGACCCAGCCCGGCGCGGGCATGATCTGCGCGTGTTCCTTCTGATCGACCGCGACGATGTTTCCACCATGATCGAACACGATGAACCGTGTGCTGGTAGTCCCCTGGTCGATCGCCCCGACGTAACGCGCCATCTGCCTTCCTCCTGCTCCTGGCGCGCAGTGCTATGGCACTCGGGCCAAGGCGGCAAGAGCCGTTCCTTTGGGGCTTGATCGCACAGAAGGAATGATTAGGGTCCTTACCCTAAAAAGCTCGATCGGGTGGGAGAATTGGCGATGACTGCAACCGGCTATACCCTGTGGGGAACCCCGCATTCGCTCTATACCGGCAAGCTGCGCTCCTACCTGATCAAGAAGCGCATTCCCTTTGCCGAACGGCTGCCCAACGATCCGCGTTTTGCCAGCGAAGTTGTGCCCGGGATCGGCCATTTCGTGGTTCCGGTGCTGGGCACGCCCGACGGCGCCCTGATCCAGGATACCACCGCGATCATCGACTACCTCGAGGCCCGGCATGCCGCGCCGTCGCTGACCCCGCCGGGGCCGGTGCAGCAGGTGATCGCGCATCTGCTCGATGCCTTCGGCTCGAACTATCTGCTGCCGTTGGCGATGCATTACCGCTGGTCCTATCGTGAGCGGCAGGAACTGTTCCTGCAGACCGAATTTGCCCGGGCGATCCCGGCGGCGATGCCCTATGAACAGCGCCTGGCCACGGCGCAGATGCTGATGGGCAAGTTCGCCGGTTTCCTCCCAAACCTGGGGGTTTGCGCCGCGGTGATCCCGGCGATGGAAGACAGCTATGCCGAGCTGCTGGGCGCGCTCGAAGCGCACTTCCGGGCCCATCCCTATCTGCTGGGCGGACGCCCGAGCCTGGCCGATTTCGGGATGATGGCGCCGCTTTACGCCCATCTGGCGCGCGATCCGGTCCCCGGCTTCCTGATGCGCACCGCCGCGCCCAATGTCGCGCATTGGACCGAGCGCATGAACCAGGCGGACGTTGCCGATGGCGACTATGCCGATCCGGGCGGCGCCTTTCCTGACGGCGATGCGATCCCCGAGACACTGGAGGCCGTGCTTGCCCTGGTGTTTGCGCACTGGGGCCCCGGCCTGGCCGAGGACGCCGCCCAGTTCGACCGCTGGCTGGATTCGCTCGGCGATCCCGCGCCCGGCACGCTGGTTTCCCACGATGGCGAGCGCCAGGTCCACCCGCATGTCGGCGAAATCGCCTACCCCTGGCGGGGCGTGACCATGCGGCGCAAGAGCCACCCGCATTCGCTGTGGCATCTCGCCCGCGCCCAGGCCGCAGCCCGCGCGCTCGATCCGGCGGCAGCCACGCGGCTTGCGGAGCTGCTCGAGCGGACCGGGGGAACGCAGACAATGGAATTGAACACTGCCCGCGCGATCGCGCGCGAGAACAACGTCCTGGTTCTCGCCTGAGCGCGCTGGCGATACAAGATGGCCCGGCGATCCGGGTAGGGATCGCCGGGCCGTGCCTGGAAGGGTCAGGCAAGGGCTTGGCTGACGGGCCTTAGCGCAGCAGCGAAAGCACGTTCTGCTGGCTCTGGTTGGCCTGGGCGATCATCGCGGTCGAAGCCTGCGAGAGGATCTGGGCCTTGGCCAGCGCGGTGGTTTCCGACGAATAGTCGGCATCCTCGATGCGGCTGCGCGCGTCGGACAGATTGGTGGCGTTGCTGGTCAGGTTGTTGACCACCGATTCGAGCCGGTTCTGCCCCGCACCGAGCGCGGCGCGGGCCGAATTGATCGAATCGAGTTCGCCGTCGATCGTGGTCAGCAGACCATTGGCCGTCGCGGCGGTCGAGACGTCATAGGAACCCGCCGCGCCGCCGCTGGCGGCGAGCGAGGTAAGGTCGGCCATGGTCAGATCGACCGTGTCGGCCCCGTCGGCGCCGGTCTGGATCGTCACGGTCGCGGTGGTGCCGTCGAACAGCTGGACGCCGTTGAACTTGCTGTGGGTGATGACCTGATCGATCTGCGAAGTCAGCTCATCGACTTCCGACTGCATATAGGCGCGGTCGGTGGCGTCCTGATAGGTGCCCGAAGCCGACTGGACGGCCAGTTCGCGCACGCGCTGGAGCATGTTGGTAACCTCGTTCAGCGCGCCTTCGGCGGTCTGCGCCAGGGCGATGCCATCGTTCGAGTTGCGGATCGCCTGGTTCATGCCGCGCACCTGCGCGGTCATCGAGGTGGCAATGGCGAGCCCGGCGGCATCGTCCTTCGCGCTGTTGATGCGCTTGCCGGTCGACAGCCGCTCCATCGCGGTGCCGAGCATTTTGGAAGCGCTGTTGGAAGCGTTGGCGGCCTTGATCGCGCCGATATTGGTGTTGATGACGGTCATGATTGACTCCCGTGGATAGTCCCGTGGTGCCTGCCGTGCCGGACCATCCGCCGCGGCGTGCAGCCATTAGAGCGACCGTCCGGGCCGGCTTTTAAGGGCAGGGTTCGCCCCGCCCGCCCTGCATCCGGTGAAATGCCTAGGGGCTTGCCCGGGGACTTAAGTTTCCAAAGGATTTGCCGTTCCGCGCGCACAACGCCCCTCGAAGTCATGGTTAATGGGGGTTCCACGAAATGACCGTTCCGGCCTGTAGCGAAAGCCTGGCGAAACAGCATGCGCCGCTGGTCCAGCGCGCGGCGGCGATCCTGGCAGCGGTGGGGGGCGAAGGCGCCCCGGCCCTGCGCGGCGAGGGCGAGGCAGTTCCGCCCGGCCCCGGCCCCTGCGTCACCCTGGTGCGCGGCAACGCCAACCGGCTGGTGCGCGAAGGCGCGCGTGGACGGCTGACCCTGTCCTATCGCGATCCGGTGAGCGAGGCGCCGCTGGCGGCGCTGGTCGCTGCGCTGGCCGCGCCGGGCATGCCGATCGCCGCCGATCCCGAAAGCCTGTCCGTGCTCGCGCTCGCCGAACGGCTGGCGGCAAGCGAGATCCCGGTGCTGATAAACGGACCGACCGGCACCGGAAAGGAAGTGCTGAGCCGCTTCATCCATGCCCGCAGCCCGCGCCGCACCGGCCCCTTTGTCGCGGTCAATTGCGCCGCCATGCCCGAGACCATGCTCGAAGCCCTGCTGTTCGGGCACCGCAAGGGCGCCTTCACCGGAGCCACCGAGGCCAGCGAAGGCTTCTTCCGTGCCGCCGACGGCGGCACCCTGCTGCTCGACGAGATCGCCGAAATGCCTCTTTCGCTTCAGGCCAAGCTGCTACGCGCGCTCCAGGAGGGTGAAGTCGTACCGATCGGATCGACCCAGCCGGTGCGGATCGACGTGCGGGTGATCGCCTGCGCCAACCGCGACCTGCCCACCGAAGTGGCCGAGGGCCGCTTCCGCGCCGACCTGTTCTATCGCCTCAACGTCTTCCCGCTGGCGCTGCGGGCACTGCGCGACCGGGCGGAAGACATTGCCCCGCTGGCCTTCGCCCTGCTGCTGCGCCACGCCGCACCGGGAAGAGCGCTACCGTGGATTTCCGATCCCGCGCTGACCCTGCTGCGCCGCCACGGCTGGCCCGGCAATGTGCGCGAGCTGGAAAACGTGATTCGCCGCGCGCTTCTGCTGGCCGAGGGCTGCGCCGAGATCGGCGCCCAGCACATCGTCTTCGACAGCCCGGCGCGGCTGGTCGGAAGCGAACCCGAGGCACCGGCGAGCACCGGCGCGGGCAGGCTTTCCAACATCGTCCAACTCTCCGAGGCCCGCGCGATCATGGAGACGCTCGACGCCTGCGGCGGAAGCCGGATCGCGGCAGCCGCGCGGCTGGGTATCTCCGAACGCACGCTGCGCTATCGCCTCGCCGCCTTCCGCGAGGCTGGAATCGCGATGCCCGCCGTGGCCGGAGCCCGGCGATGAGCGGCATCGGTCCCCTTGGCGGCGCGGGCGGCGGCTCGCTGCAACAGATCATGGCGATGCGCCAGCAGATCCTCGATCGCTCGCAGCTTTTGCAGGACGTCCACACCGCATCGAACGGGCAGGCCCCCGCCCCGGCGGTGGAGCAGGCCCCGGCTGGCGGCTTCGGCGGGGCGCTCAAGCACGCGCTCGACGGGGTTTCGGCCAGCCAGAACCGCGCCGAAGCGCTGAGCGCGGGGTTCGAGCGCGGCGAGGTGACCGACATGGCCCAGGTGATGCTGGCCCGGCAGGAAGCCGGGATCGCCTTCGAGGCCACGCTCCAGGTCCGCAACCGGCTGCTCTCGGCCTACCAGGACATCATGCGGATGGGGGTGTGATAGATGGCTGAGCTTGTTTCCACCGCCGCGCCGCCCGCACCGCTGGCCCCGGCCAATCCGCTCGAGCAGCTGCGAGGCCTTGCCCGCCAGCCCGCCGTGCGCCGGGCCTTGCCGTGGTTCGGCGGCCTCGCCGGGCTTGGCGCGGTGGCACTGACCTGGGCCACGCTTGCCCCGGCGCCGCAGCGCACACTCTATGCGGGGCTTGACGATGCCGGGCGCGCCGCGGTTACCGCCAGCCTCGACAAGGCCGGGATTGCCTGGCGGATCGATGCCGATACCGGCACGCTCAGTGTCGGCGAAGACGATCTGTACCGTGCGCGGATGCTGGTCGCCTCGGACGGCGCGCTGGCGGTTCCCGATGCCACCTCCGCGCTCGACAGCCTGCCGCTGGGTGCCAGCCGCGCGCTAGAGGGCGAACGGCTGCGCGCCGCGCGCGAGCACGAATTGATGCTGACCATCCAGCAGATCGACGGGGTGGAGGCGGTGCGGGTGCACCTGGCCGAAGCGAACCGCTCGGTCTTCGTGCGCGAGGATGCGCCGCCCAGCGCTTCGGTAATGGTGCGCATGGCCCAGGGCCGCCAGCTCGGCGACAGCCAGGTTTCAGCGATCGTCAATCTGGTCGCCGGATCGGTTCCGGGAATGGCCGCCGACGCGGTGCGCGTGGTCGATCAGCACGGCCGGCTGCTGAGCGCGGATCGCGGCGCCAATTCCGACCGGCTCGAACTGCAGGCCCGGCTCGAGGACAAGCTGCGCGCGCAGCTCGACGCACTGCTCACCCCGATGCTCGGCAGCGGCAACTTCACCAGCGAGGTTCAGGTCGATCTCGACATGGATCAGATCACCTCGGCGCGCGAAAGCTATGACAAGGACGGCGTGATCCGCACCGAAAGCCAGCAGAGTTCGCAAAGCAGCGGGTCGGCTCCGGCGGGCGGGATTCCAGGGGTGGTTTCCAACACCCCGCCGCCCGCCACCACGCTGCGCGCCGGGCCGCCGCAGGGCGCCGCGCCCGCTGCGGCCCCGGCCCCGGTCAACGGCGAAAGCAGCGCGAGCCGCACTTACGAACTGGGGCGCGAGGTGGCGGTGGCCAACTCCGCTCCGGGCAAGGTCAAGCGGCTCTCGGTCGCCGTCGCGATCAGCCAGGCGGCAATGGCCAAGGCCAAGGGATCGGATATCGAGCAGCTGAGGCAGCTGGTCGGCGCGGCAACCGGGATCGATCCCGCGCGCGGCGATCAGGTATCGGTGATGGTCCGCCCGTTCGAACCGGTTCCGGATAACGCACTGCCGTTCTACGAGACCGGATGGTTCGCCATGCTAGTGCGCAGCGCGGTGGCGCTGATCGCGGTGGTGCTGGTGCTGGTGCTGGCGGTGCGCCCGCTGCTCGCGGCGCTGCGCCGCCAGCCCGCGAAAGCCCAGGAGGACGAACTGCTGGTCGATGAAAACGGCGAGCGGATCGTGCGTCCGGCCGATCCCTCGGCGGGCGCGGTCGATGCCGCGCTGCTTGGCCGGCAGGTCTCGCTGGCGCAGCGGATCGTCGATGAAAAACCCGAGGACGCCCTGCTGGCGCTGCGCCAGATGCTGGGCATGCAGGCGGAGACAGCCCCATGATCGCGGTTTCGCATGCCCTCCTGGCCGATTCCGACCGCGCTGCGGTGATGATCATGCTGCTCGAAGAGGAACAGGCCGCCGCGATCCTCGGCCGGCTGGGTCCCGATGAGCTTCAGGTGCTGGGCGAGAAGATGTGCGCGCTGGGCGACATCGGCCCCGAGCAGATCACCCAGGCGATCTCCGGTTTCGTGCGCAGCACCGATCACCTGGGAATCAGCGCGCGCGGACGCAGCCAAAAGGTCCGCTCGCTGATGAACCGCGCGATCGGTCCGGTGAAGGCCGACAGCCTGATGCAGCGCATCCTGCCCGAAGGCGAGGATCGCGGCCCGGCAATCGAGCTGGCACGCTGGCTTACCCCGCAGGCGCTGATTCCGCTGATCCGCGACGAGCATCCCCAGGCGATCGCGGTGCTGCTGGTGCAGCTCGATCCCGAGGTGGCGGCGCAGGTGCTCCATTCGCTCCCGGCCGAGCAGCAGACCCAGGTGGTGCACCGCATCGCGACGCTCGGCCCGGTCTCGCGCGAGGCGGTGGTGATGCTCGAGCAACTGCTCGAAAGCCGGATCGCGGAAAGCCACGGGCGTGACATGTTGCTGCTGGGCGGCATGCGCGAGGCCGCCGAGATCATCAACAATGCCGGCAAGGCCGCCGAAAAACGGATCATGCCCGAGCTGGGCCGGATCGACAAAGCGCTCGCCCGCCGGATCGAAAACGAGATGTTCAAATTCGAGCACCTCTTCGCGCTCGATCCCCAGGCGATGGGCGCCTTGCTGCGCGAGGTGGAAAGCGAGGTGCTGATCGACGCGCTGAAAGGCACGACCGAGGAACACCGCGAGGCCTTCTTCCGCGCGATGTCGAGCCGCGCCGCCGATGGGGTGAAAGACGAGATCGCCAGCCGCGGACGTCTCAAGATGGCCGAGGTGGTCGAGGCGCAGCGCGCCATCATCGCCACCGCGCGGCGTCTGGCCAGCGAAGGCGTGATCCAGTTCGGCGGCGGCGGGGACGACGAATATGTCTAGCCTGCCTTTCGCGGCATTGACCGGGAGTGGCGGCTTTACCTGCGATCCGCGGTTCACTGCCACCCTTGCCGCGCCGCCGGTGCCAGAGCAGGGGGAAGACCCGCTGGCCCTGGCGCTGGCCGAAGCCCATGCCCAGGGGCGCGCCGAGGCCCTGACCGAGGCGGAAGCGGCGCGAGAGGAGCGCGAAGCCGCGCGCGGGCGGATCGAATTGTCGCTCGCCCGGCTCGATGCCGAATTGCGCGAGCAGCTGCGGCAACGGCTCTATGCCACGGTCGAGGCGCTGTGCGAGGCTGCGATCGCTCCGCTGGCGCTCGATCGCGAGGCGTTGCTGGCGCGGGTCGATCGGGCCGCCGCCATGCTCGCCCGGGCCGACGATGCCAAACTGCTGCGGCTCCATCCCGATGATCTGGCCGTGATCGAAGCGCGTCTGCCCGAGGGTCTGGAGACGCTGGCCGACCTGGCGCTCGAACGCGGCGCGTTGCGGCTCGAAACCCCGGCGGGAGGGGTCGAGGATGGCCCGGCCCACTGGCGCCGCGCCATCGCCGAGGCGCTGGCCCAATGCTGAACCTGTTCGCCCCCCTGCTCGATGAAATGGCCGAAGCGCAGATCGACCTCACGGCGGGGCGCTACGGGCTGGTCACGGCCTGCGATGGCGGTTTGCTCGAAGTATCGGGCCTGAACGCTCCGGTCGGCGCGCTGTGCCGCGTCGCGCAGGGCGCGAGTACCATGCTCACCGCCGAGGTGATCGGCTTTCGCAACGGCCGCACGCTGATGATGCTGCTGGGCGATACGGTGATGCTGCGGCCGGGGGCACGGGTCCGCGTCGAGGGGCGGCCGGGCATGCTGGCGGTGGGGGAAGCCTTCCTTGGCCGCGCGGTCGATGGCGAGGGCCTGGCGATTGACGGGCGCGGCCCGCTCCACCCGCACCATGCCTGGCCCGCCGGCGGCCTGCGCACCAGCGCGCTCGATCGCAGCCCGGTGCGCGAAACCTTCGATACCGGGGTGCGCGCGCTCAACGCGCTGACTACCTTCGGGGTGGGCCAGCGGATCGGGATCATGGCCGGATCGGGCGTGGGCAAGTCGGTGCTGCTCGACATGATCGCGACCGGCGCCGAGGCCGAGGTGGTGGTGGTGGGCCTGATCGGCGAGCGCGCGCGCGAGGTTTCCGACTTTGTCGAGCGCCACATGCACGGCACCCGGCGCGCGCGTACCGCGGTGGTGGCAGTCCCCGCCGACCACGCCCCCAACCTGCGCCTGCGCGGAGCCATGCTGGCGACCAGCCTGGCCGAACACTTCCGCGCCCAGGGCCGGCAGGTGCTGCTGATCATGGACAGCCTGACCCGCGTGGCCCACGCCGCGCGCGAGATCGCGCTGCTGCTGGGCGAGCCGGGCGCGGCGCGCGGCTATCCGCCCTCGGCCCTCGCCACGATTACCAAGCTGGTCGAACGCGCGGGCAATTCGGCCGCCTCGGGCGGCTCGATCACCGGGCTCTACACCGTGCTTGCCGATGGCGACAACCAGGACGATCCGGTGGTCGATACCGCGCGCTCGATCCTCGACGGGCACGTGGTGCTGAGCCGCGATCTGGCCCAGCGCGGGCAGTATCCCGCGATCGACATCGCCGCCTCTCTCAGCCGGGTGATGGCCGATATTGTGGCACCAGAGCACGCCGCCCTGGCACGCGAATTTCGCGCACTGACAGCCAGTTACGAGGCAAACCGCGACCTTGTTCTGATGGGCGCCTACCGCGCCGGGGCCGATCCCCGGCTCGACCGGGCGATCGCCATGCACGAGGCCTTGACCGGTTTCCTGACCCAGGACGCGAAGAGCTGCGTGACGCTGGAACAGAGCGTCGCCGCGCTCATGGCGCTGCTGGGCGATGCATCCTGACGCGGCCAGGCTACGCCGCCTGCAGCGGCTCGAGCGGGTCCGCGCGATTGCCCGGCAGACCGCACTGGGCGAAGCCGCACGCGCCGAAGGCACCCTGGCCCAGCTTTCCGCTCTGGCCGAGCGGACCAGGGCCATGAGCGAGGATTACAGCGCCTCCAGTCTGGTTGGCGACGGTCATCAGTTGCGCCAGCTGGGCGCTTTCGTTGCCGGTCTGCAAGGCATCGGCGCTGCAACCGCCAACGATCTGGCCCAGGCGCGCAGCATTGCCGATGCCCGCCAGCACGAGCTTGCCCAGGCCGAACTCCGCCGCGCGGTGGTGGAACAGCGTGCCCGCGATCAGGCGCGCAGCCTCGCCCAGGCCCGCGCGCCGCAGGCGCTGGGTGCGCGCCGCGCGGTTGGCACGGTTCTTGAAGAATAGCCTCCACGACCCTTCGCGCAGGAGCCGCCCATGATCCAGCCTTCCGTCCTCGTCCTGCCCGCAGCCGCGCCGCTACCGGGCGGTGCGGTGCCGCCATCGCCGGGGGCTGGGCCGGAAAGCGCGGATTTCGGCGCTTTCCTGGCGATTGAGGTACCGCCCGAAGGGGAAGCCGCAGCCGCACCGCTGCAGGCAGGCGCTTCGATCGTACCGCCGCAGCCCCCTGCCCTGCCTTCCGCCCTGCCCGCCACCCTTGCCGCGCCCTTGCCGGAGGGCGGCACGATCTTGCCGCCAGCCCGGCCCCCGGAGCCAGCGGTACAGCCGCCCACCCACCCCCCCGCGCCCGACGCCGCGCGGTCGGCGCTGGCAGCGCGCCGGACGCCCCCCGCCTCGCGCCGG
>JAKOWQ010000307.1 GCA_029781465.1 Pseudomonadota bacterium | reverse complement strand
TCTGTAGTTGGGTGGGGCCTGTCGGGAGGATTAAGAAGCTAATGCCGAGCAGGCCATAGCAATGGCGCTCCACATTACAAGCCCCAAGAATGCGGCCATTGCAAACCCGAGCAGAGGGCTATCAAGGTGCTCAGTTGCATGATCACAGGTATCGAGCCGCGCCAGCGCGTCAATGAGTTCGACCTGTTTGGGGGATCGAATTTCGCAGGCCTTTGCGAATGCCTCTGAGTCCAATGGGATCGACATTCCCTAATGGTTCCCTGTCTTGTTCAGCTGCTGACCATTTCACGGATAAGCAAACAAGTGAATTGGGGAGTCTAGGTGAAATCCCTTGGGCCGGCTCCGGTGAAGTCCGTAATCTTCTCGGTAGCTCTGAGGTACGAGATTGTATTTAGATAATTTTTTGTGAACCTGATCGTGCAGCATTTTCGGGAATTATCCACTGCCATGTCCGCCAGGCAGCACCGGCCGCGTGAAAGGACTGTGCTCATGCCGGTTTGCTTCAGATCGCCCTACCAGCCTCCTGTCCACAGCCTGTAGTGCGGGAATACCCAACCGGGCTTAGCTCGAGTGGCTCTAGAGTGGGAGACCAGCGCTGCAACGCGCTGCGGACTCCGCTCAGATCGTTAGATTACTGATCGCCGAGTCTTATCGATGCGAAGGCCTATTTCTCGATGTATGCCATGGCCTCCTCGATCAACATGAGCCAGGAGACCCTAGGGTCTCATTGAGCTCGCCTCACTTGATTTCCCAACAGCCGCTTGACGGCGCATCGCCAGCGTGCAGCATGGTGCGATGACCGGATTTCTTGTCGCACTCATTGCGGTGCTGATCGCCGGGATGGGCGCGCGCGACCAGTTGTTGGTTGCGGCTATTGCTGTCCGTCAACCGGGTCGCGGGTTGATTCTGGTGGCTGCGCTGGTCTCGGCAGTCACAACCGCGATGGTCGCAGCCTGGTTAGCCCTAAAAACGGCCCCCCAATTGACAGGCGATGCCCGTTCCATGTTCGCCGCACTAGCGCTGGCTGTCGCCGCAATCGAGCTTGTGCTAGTCTGGCCAGCCAGACTCCCGACAGAACCAACCCAGTCACTTGGCGCATTCGCGCTCGTGATGTTTGCCCAACAGCTGACGGATGCCAGCCGCTTTTTGCTTTTCGCGATTGCGGTAGCCAGCGCCACGCCACTTAGTACAGCCTGGGGCGGCGCGGGCGGTGCCGCCTTGGTGGTGGCGTTGGGCTGGGTCGGCGGAGCCGAACTGCTGGCGCTGCGGCTGGTGCTACTGCGGAGGTTGGTCGGATCGATATTCCTGGCTCTGGCTCTTTGGATGTCCTGGAAGGTGAGGGGATGAGCCGTTGCCACACCTGATTCCGGCTTCAGTGCATCGCGCCGTGTTGCGTCTGGCACATGCACTGCGCAAATGCTGGTGGCGGCTCACCAAGCCATTGCTGTTTGGTTGCCGAGTGCTGGCATTGGACGGCGCGGGAAACCTTCTTCTGATCCGCCATTCCTACGGCAGCGACAAATGGACCCTGCCCGGTGGCGGTATGGCGCGCGGCGAGGACGCGTTGGATGCCGCCCGGCGCGAATTCTCCGAGGAAACCGGGGCGCGACTGGCCCATGCCCGGCTGATCGCGGTCCATGACGAACCGCTGTTCGGCGCGACCAACCGGGTTCATGTGGTTGCCGGGCGGATCGAGGGCCAGCCCCGCGCCGATGGACGCGAGATTGCAGTGCTCGGCTGCTTTGAGCGCGACGCGCTGCCATCCCCGCTGGCCTCAAGCCTGTCGGCGCGGCTCGATGAATGGCTGGCTGCGGCCTTAGAACGGTAGCTCGCGCTGAACCGCCCCGACTTCTGCAGTGGGCGGTGCTGTCTCATCGAAGGCCGAAAGCGTCAGCCCGACCAGCCGAACCGGCTGCGCCAGCGGCAGAATCTCGTCGAGCAGCGCATAGGCAGCCGCCGCCAGCATCGCCCGGCTCGCCAACGGCGCGTCGAGCGAACGCGCGCGGGTCAGGTTGGAGAAATCGGCCAGCTTGAGCTTGAGGGTGATGGTGCGCCCCTGGGCCTGGCTGCGCTCGATCCGGTTCCAGGTTAGCTCGATAATCTTCTCGAGCACCTCCTTGAGCGCGGGCCCCGAGGAAATGTCGCGATCGAGCGTGCGTTCGGCGCCGAGAGACTTGCGGGGCCGGTTGGCCTCGACCCGGCGCAGATCGATCCCGCGTGCCGCGCGGTAGAGATAGTCGGCCTGGCTGCCGAAATGTTCGCGCAGAAAGTGGATATCGCACCGGGCCAGATCGGCGCCGGTCTCGATCCCCAGCGCGGCCATCTTTTCCGCGCCCTTGGGGCCAATCCCGAAGAAGCGCCTGACCGGCAGCGCGGCGACAAAGCCGGCGCCCTCGCCAGGCCGGATCACGCACAGGCCATCGGGCTTGTTCTGATCGGAAGCGAGCTTCGCGAGGAATTTGTTATAGGAAACCCCGGCGCTGGCGGTGAGGCCGGTTTCCTGCCGGATCCGCCCCCGGATCAGCTCGGCGATCCGGGTGGCCGATCCGATCCCCTTGAGGTCGCGGGTGACGTCAAGATAGGCCTCGTCAAGGCTCAGCGGCTCGACCAGCGGGGCGAATTCGCGAAAGACCGCGCGGATCTGGCGAGAAACCTCGGTGTAGACGGCAAAGCGCGGACGGCGGAAGATCAGCTCGGGACAGAGCCGCTTGGCCGTCACCGATGGCATGGCCGAGCGGCAGCCGAAT
>JAKOWQ010000305.1 GCA_029781465.1 Pseudomonadota bacterium | reverse complement strand
CATCAGCAGCGGGTTGAGGAACTGCATGCAGAACTGGCGGTGCCCGGCCCAGATCTCGCCATCCTGATAGGGGCGGATCGAGAGGTGATCGATGAACACCGGCTTCACGCCCTCGAACTGGACATTGTAGGCCGTGGCATCGCTCAGCGCGAAACCGTCCTTGAGCAACGAAAGCTGCATATCGAGATGGGCCAGCGCCGCCGCCTTGTGCAGGCTGAAGCTCCACTCGTAGGGATAGGAAATGAACGGAATGCGCGGGTGCGAAAGCACCACGCGGGCATCGGCAAGGCCAAGCGCCGGGGCCTGGTCGGTCACATCGGCGAAGTCGACCAGCTTTCCGGCATCGGCCAGGCGGCGCAGCACGCCCGACTGGCTGGCCGAGGTAAAGCTGTCCACGGCGGCATCGGTCACGGTGCGAAGGATCTTTTCGCCCGCGCTGAATACCCGCCCGCCCGGATCGCGGAACGATCCGGCCTCTACTACGGCCGCTGCGCTCACTTGTCGGAACCCGTGTCGCGGCGCGAGAACACCGACTTCACCCGGTGCAGCAAGGTGCGGAAGAACAGCGTGCCGCCGGCAATTGCCCCGATCGTCGCCTGGAGGATGATGCTCCCCGTCGAGGGGGCAAGATAGGCGTGGGCAGGTGCCGCACCCGAAAGCATCGCCAGAGTGCCGGCAAGCGAAATGACAGTCTTCCCGTTCATTGCAATTGAGCCTTTCAATCCCGATCAAGTTCGGACCAAGAGTTAAAGAAACTTTCCTAATTTTTTGGAAACTTCTGGGCAAAGGGGGGCAGCGCGATCCGCTGGGCGGGGATCCAGTTCGGGTCCATCAGCCAGACCTCGGCAGGCCCGGCGACCGGGCGCGGGGCGGCGGTGAAGCCGCTGGCCGCGAAGCCGCCGATCAACTCGTCAAGGGCAAAGCGACCCGGAACCTCGCTGGCTGCCTCTCCGGGTACGCGGATGGCGAAGAAGGCCGAATGCAGCACCGCCATTTCGCGCGGGCTGGGCATCGCTCCGCCCGCGGCGGGAATTGCGTCGATCGCGCGGGAGCCGTGATCGCCCTGGACAATGACGATTGCCGCGCGTCCCGCTTCGGTCCGGTCCAATTGGTCGAGCAACCGGCGCAGTCCCTGATTGGTCATGCAGCGGGCCTGGCGGGCAAAGGCGGCATCGCGATCGTGCAGCGGCGCGGGGCCGTGCTCGTCGATCCAGCGGGCCTCGGGCAGCAGCCTGCAATGCTCGTCGAGCACATAGGGATCGTGGGGCAGGAGCAGGTGCACGAAGCGCATCTCGCCGAATTGCAGGGTCGAGAGATCGGCCGAGACGGCATCGAGCTGACGCAGCCCGGTCAGCGAATAGAGCTTGGCGCGGTTGTAAAGATGCCGCTCGTGGCTGCCGCGAAGTTCGGCCAGTTTGAGATCGGCGGTGCCGCCAAGCAGGGCGGTGAACTGCGACAGCTCGAGCAGTGTGAAGCCAATGATCCGCGCCCGGTCGGGCACCGACAGGCCGGATTTGACCAGCGCCGAAAGGTCCGAGCGGTTGTAGTTCCGGCACAGCGTCATCGGCTGGTTCGGGCAGAGATCGACGAAGGACGGGGTAAGCGCGGAAATGCGGTAGCCCGCGCGGTCGAGATCGCGGAAATAGGCGAGCGGCGGGGCGACGGTCGACTGAACGTTGCGCGGCTCGGTGGCGTGCCGGGCATGCCCGTATGAGAGGAATTCGGGCAGCGAATTGATCGTCTTTGGGTGGCGGCTGTAGGCCTGCGGATAAAGCTGGAAGCCGTGGTCAAGGTAGAACCGTTCCTGCTCCTGCCGCAACGTCCCGAAATTGGTGTCGGCCGCGCTCATCCCGTCGAGGCCGATGTAGGAATCGAGCATCAGGTGGACGATCGGGCGTAGCTTGGGGTTGGCCTTTGCCTTCGCCTGGAGCTTTTTGGCCTCGTTGCGCGGCGCCGCTTGGCTCTCCGTGCCTGTGAGCAGATCAAACGACTGGAATGCCAGCACCGAAAGGAAGGCGGCCAGAGCCAGCTTGAGTACCGCGCGCTCGTTCCACCAGGCCAGCGCGGCGATTACTGCGGCGCTGGTCGGGAAAACCAGGTTGTTCAGCGTTGATCCAAGGTCGATCAGCAGCGCAACGTAGAGGCCGGTGAAAGCGAAAGCCAGCCGCGGCTGGGCCAGCCTGTGCAGCCCAGCCATCGCGGCCGCAGCAAGAACCAGCGCGGCGGCCACCATTGCCACTTCCGGGCGCAAGGCGGGATAGTGCTGAAAATTGAGCAGGTTGGCCAGATCGGCAAGCAGGCCGACGGCAACGACGGCAAAGACCAGCAGGGTCAATGCCCATGGGCGTGCCGGAACCGGTTGTGTCGGGTCTGCTTCCACTGCCTGGTCTTGCCCTTCGCCGCAACTTCAAGCATCGGGTTTGCAGAGGCGAAGTTAAGATCGCGTAAACCATGTTTGGCAAGGCATCGGGCGTCCGCCGATGGAATGGAGCTTCGATGACGGACAAAACCCAGCGGCAAGGAATGCTTTTCGCGCTGGCGGGGTTTGTATCGCTCTCGCTGGGCGACGGCGTGGTCAAGAGCATGGCCGGGCAATGGTCGCCGACCGCGGTCGCGGCGCTGCGTTACGCGATTGGTGCCATCGCGCTTGGTGCACTCCTGTATCATCGCCAGGGGCGGGCAGGCTTCCGCATGCCGCATCCGCGCATCCAGATGCTGCGCGGCGGCGCGGTCGCACTGGCGACGGTCGGGTTCTTTTCGGCGGTCTATGTCTTGCCATTGGCAACCGCGACCTCGATTACCTTTACCAGCCCGATGATCACCGCCTTGCTCGCGGCGCTGGTGTTGGGGGAACCTGCCAGGCGCGAGACCTGGGTTGCGTCCGCGATGGCCTTCGTCGGCGTTCTGATCGTGCTGCGACCGAATTTTGCCGAGGCCGGGTGGGCGGTGCTGCTACCGCTGGCGGCAGCAACCGGGATGAGCATGCTGATGGTGGGCAACCGGCTCGTCGCGGGTACGGCGTCGGCCCTGTCGATGCAGTTCTTTGTCGCTGCCTTTGCCGCGCCGGTCCTTGTTCTGGCAGCCATCGCCTTCGATCAAAGCGGGCTGGATCGCTTTGCGGTTTCCCTGCCTGCCTGGCATGTCGTGGCCCGGTGCGGACTGGTGGCACTGTTCGCGAGCATCGCGCACTGGTTGATTTACCTGGGCACGACCCGCGCCGGAGCTTCGGCGATCGCGCCTACGGTCTACATTCAGCTGCTGGTCGCCAGCTTGCTGGGCTGGCTGTTTTTCGGCAGCCATCCCGATCTCTGGACGATGGTGGGAGCCGCCACGATCGTTGCCGCGGGCCTATACTTGTGGCGGGCGGGTGCCAGACGTGCGGAAATGCACGGCGATTGATGGACGCCGCCGTTCATCGACCCTACACCGCAAAAAGGCCATGGCAGCAAAGATGATCCGATCGCTGATAACCGCCGCGCTGGTGCTGGCATCGCCCCTTGCCGCGCAGACCGTCGCCCAGCCAAAGCTGCCCGAATGGATGGCCGGGACCTGGATGATGCAGGATGGCGCGGAATGGTTCGATGAAATGTGGACCGATCCGCGCGGCGGCATCATGCTGGGCCTTGGCCGCAATGGCTTTGGATCCGAGCTGAATGGCTGGGAACTGATGCAGATCCGCCAGGGCAGCGATGGCCGGATCAAGCTGATTGCCCAGCCCGACGGCAAGCCGCCGGTTGAGTTTCCCCTGGTTTTGATCAGCGAGGAGGCGATCGAATTTGCCAACCCCGCTCACGACTTTCCGCAACGAATACGCTATTGGAGACAGGGAAAATTGCTGATGGCAGAGATTTCCTTGCTCGACGGAAGCCGGACATTGCGCTGGAACTATCGCCCGGTAATCCCGCCGCAGGACGAATAGGAGCCAGTTATGCCCCGCAGCCGCGCTTTCAAGCAGGTCGATGTCTTCACCGCCGTTCCCTACAAGGGCAACCCCGTGGCGGTGGTCCTCGATGGCGAAGGGCTCAGCGATGCCGAGATGCAGGCCTTCGCCAACTGGACCAACCTTTCCGAGACCACCTTCGTGCTGCCCGCGACCGAGCCGGGGGCCGATTACCGGGTCAGGATCTTCACCCCCAAGGCCGAGCTGCCCTTTGCCGGCCACCCCACCCTGGGCACCGCCCACGCTGTGCTGGAGGCCGGCCTGGCGCGCGCCAGCCAAGGACGGCTGGTCCAGCAATGCGCGGTCGGGCTGGTCGAGCTTGAGGTGACGGGCGAAGGTCTTTCGTTTCGTCTGCCGCGCCATTCGCTGACCACGCTTGCCGATCCCGAAGCGACCGCCTGGCTGGGCGAGGGGGTGGAACTGGTTGGTGAGGCCAAGGCGGTCGATGTCGGTCCGGTCTGGCTGGTTGCCGAACTGGCCGATGTGGCCGCATTGGAAAACCTTGACCACGATCCCGCGCGCTTGACCCGCTACTACGAAGCGACCGGGATGACCGGCGCGACCGTGTTCGCGGTCGCGGGGGAGCGCGTGGTGGTTCGCAGCTTTGCGCCCGGCGATGGCATTCCCGAGGATCCGGTCTGCGGCAGCGGCAACGGCGCGGTCGCAGCGTTCCGCCTTGCCGCCGGGCAAGTGGGGGACGGCGGCAGCTATCTTGCCAGTCAGGGGCGGCAGGTTGGCCGCGACGGCAAGATCACGATCCGCATCGAAGGCACCGATATTCACGTGGGCGGCCAATGCGTTACCTGCATCGAGGGGAAGGTCGCGCTGTGATGCGCGGAAACCGCGCGTTAACCATGATGCCCTAGCACCGATGCCGGGCCAGTTTCGGCTCCGCGCAGAGGCAGGTCGATGGGACAATCGCTTTTCCGGTCTATCCCCTGGTGGTGGGTGCTGGTCTGGCTGTGCCTGCCATTCCTGGCGGTCATGCTGATGTGGCCGGTAGGCGGGCCGCCGATGGGGCGCTTCTGGCTGGGCTTTGGCCTGGCCGGTCTGGTTGCCGCCCAGCTGCCCTGGTTGGCGGCGCGTCGCCTTGTCCTGGTTGTGCTGATGCTTGCCGTTCCCCTCGTTTATCTGGGTAACACCTTCAACATCTCGCTTTACAACTACGATTTGCTGCTGCCGTTTCTGCGCGAGGTGCGTCCGCTGCGCTCGCCCGAATACCTGATCGGCGGCGGCGTGGTCGCCGGCGCGGGGGCACTGGCGTGGCGTCTCGCCCCCAGAGTACCGCACCCGCGCGAGCCGCGCGTTGCCGCGCTTGGACTGCTGGCTGTGCTGTGCATGGCCAACGTCGACAACATGGTGACCGCCAGCACGGCCGGATCCTATCAGGGCGTACCCCGGCCTGACGCTCCCTTTGGTTCGGCTGTTCAACGTGCGGGGGTGGCGTCGCCCCGGAGTGATGGCCGTCACCTGGTGATCATTCTGGTCGAGGCGCTTGGCAATGTCACCTCACCTGCCGAACGCGCCTTGTTCGAGGCAGACTGGAATCGCCCCGAATGGCGCCAGCGTTACGATGTGCGGCATGGAACTTCACCCTACTACGGCTCAACCACCAGCGGGGAACTACGCGAGCTGTGCGGCGTGTGGGGGGATTACAGCCAATTCGATTTCTCCGCCGCAGACTGCCTGCCCGCGCGCTATGCCAAGGCCGGATACAAGACTGCCGGATGGCACAGCTTCACCGGTGACTATTTCGACCGTGCGCAATGGTGGCCCGGTACCGGCCTTGCGGAAACCGGCTTTGCCGAAGACCTCGTCGCACTCGGTGCGCGGCGCTGCGGCGGGGTGTTTCCGGGGGTCTGCGATCACGACGTGCCTGCCCTCATCGGAACCCGGCTGAAGCAGGCCGATCAGCCGCAGCTGGTCTATTGGCTGACGCTCAATTCGCATTTGCCGCTGCTCGAGCATGAGAGCCTGGGGACCAGCGATTGCCGCTATGGCGGTGCGGTTCTGGCCGATGCTCCACCGATGCTCTGCCGCCTGTTCCAGGTTCACCACAATCTGTCCGAGGCGATTACCGCCATGGCACTCGATCCCGAATTGCCGCCGACCGACATTCTGATTGTCGGGGACCACATGCCGCCGTTCTTCCAGCGCGATGCCCGCGTCCGCTTCGACGGGGATACCGTGCCCTGGATGCTGCTACGGGCCCGGTGAGCGCGCGCAGTCACCGTAGACCGCCAGGCGATAGCTGCGGAAAACCTCGCGGAAGGGCCGGGTGAACCACAACCGGCAATTGCGCGCGGCATAGCCGCGCACCAGCGGCGCGGTGCGGGGGTTTTCCTCGTTCGCCGGCCAGTCGGCAAACACCACCACCACGCTGGGCCGCCAGGCGAGGTTTCGCAGCACCTCGGCGCGGGTATCGAGCCGGCTGACATTGTCTTCGGGCGGGAAATAGAGGTGAAAATTATCGAGCAGCGGGCTGGGGGGATAGCTGTCCAGCCGGGTGTAGAGCGAATGCGGCCCCTGGTAGACGAACAGCCGGGGATGCGGATCGCGCAGCCGGATGTCGCGTTCGAGCGCGTCCATCTCCGCGCGGGAACGCTCGCGGTCGGCAAGGTTGAACGATGGCCCGACCGCAAGGCAATAAAGCGCGCTCAGCCCGCCCAGCGCCAGCCCCCACAGCTCGTGCCGCAGCGCCAGTGCCGCTGCTGCCGTCAGCGGCACCAGCAGGGGCAGGATATAGTGTTCGTAAAAATTCGGCACTGCCGCCACGCCCAGCAGCGCTGCGACGATCCATCCGGTCAGGAACAGGCGCGCATTGGCCGGGCCGTGCAGGGGCGCGCGAAGCGGCATCGCCAATCCGGCCAGCGCCAGCAGCACCAGCGGCCAGCCCATGAAGGCGAGCGCCCAGGCCCGGCCCAGCGCGTCGCCCCCCGGATCGACCGGCTTGCGCAGGT
>JAKOWQ010000299.1 GCA_029781465.1 Pseudomonadota bacterium | reverse complement strand
GTGGAGGTGCGAAAGCGCGCCCTTGCCGGGCTTGCCGATCCCGCGCGGGGTGCGGACTGCATCGATGATATAGGCTTCGGCCATGTGGGTTCTCCTTGAACGGGCAGGTCAGGCGAGCTTGCTCGCCAGGCGGTTGCGGATGATCGCCTCGGCGTCGGCGACGATGCGGGAAACGAGTTCCTGGCAGGTTGGAATGTCGTGGATGAGGCCCTGGATCATGCCCGCCGACCAGATGCCGTGTTCGGTATCGCCCGAGACCAGCCCTTCCTTGCCGCGCACGCCCTTGACCAGGTGTGCCACTTCCTCGAACGGCTTGCCCTCGGCCTCGGCGGCGACCACCGCCTCGGCGATCCCGTTTTTCGCCACTCGCGCGGTGTTGCGGAAGCTGCGGAAGATCAGCGCGGTCGCACGCTCATCGTGATCGACCATCGCCTGCTTGAAATTGTGATGGATCGGCGCCTCAACCGTGGCGCAAAAACGGGTGCCCATGTTGATCCCCTCCGCGCCCAGCGCCAGCGCGGCGGCCAGCCCGCGCCCGTCACCGAAACCGCCGCTGGCGAGCAGCGGGATCTTCACCTTGTCGGCGGCGGCAGGGATCAGGATCAGGCCCGGGATGTCGTCCTCGCCGGGGTGGCCGGCGCATTCGAACCCGTCGATCGAGATCACGTCGACCCCGGCCTTTTCCGCCGACAGAGCGTGGCGCACGGCGGTGCACTTGTGCAATATCCTGATGCCGTGGGGTTTCATCATCTCCCACAGCTCGCGCACCGCGGGAGTCCCGGCGGTTTCCACCACCTTGACCCCACTGTCGATGATCGCCTGGGTATAGGCCTTGTAGTCGGGCGGGTTGATCGTGGGGAACACGGTCATGTTCACGCCGAAGGGCTTGGAGGTCATCGACCGGCAGCGTTCGATCTCGGCGGCGAGCGCCTGGGCGCTCGGCTGGGTCAACCCGGTCAGGATCCCCAGCCCCCCGGCATTGGAAACCGCGCTGGCCATCTCGGCGGTGCCGACCCACTGCATCCCGCCCTGCACCACCGGATGTTCGATCCCGAGCAGTTCGGTGATACGCGTCCTGATCGCCATGAATTCCTCCCTGCGGATTCTCTACCGCAGGGGGTTTAATCGATCAATTAAACTTCGGCAATCGCCAATCCCGCCGCCTGCCCGCTGGCCCAGGCCCACTGGAAATTGTAGCCGCCCAGCCAGCCGGTAACGTCCACCGCCTCGCCAATCGCGTAGAGCCCCGGAATCTTGCGCGCTTCCATCGTCCGGCTCGACAGCTCGGAAGTGGCGATCCCGCCGACCGTAACCTCGGCCTTGGCGAAGCCTTCGGAGCCGGTGGGTGTGAAGTGCCAGTCGGTCAGCCGTGCTTCGGCGGCACGCAGCGCCTTGTCCGAAGCCTGTCCCAGCTCGCCAGGCAAGGCCAGCCGTTCGGCCAGAGCGATTGCCAACCGCTCGGGCAGAGGCAGCGCCCGGCGCGGAGATGCGCGGGGATTGACGCGCTTTGCCTCCACCAGCCAGCCAGGCGTGGCATCGGGCAGGAAATCGATCCGCACCGCATCGCCGCGCTTCCAGTAGGATGAGATTTGCAGGATCGCCGGGCCCGACAGCCCGCGATGGGTGAACAGCGAAGCCTCGCGGAAGGAAGCCTTGCCGCAGCGCGCCAGCACCTCGGCCGATACCCCCGAAAGCTCGCGAAACAGCAGGTCATCGCCGCCCAGTGTCAGCGGCACCAATGCGGGCCGCGGCTCAACCACCTTGAGTCCGAATTGGCGCGCCAGTTCATAGGCGAAGGCGCTGGCCCCCATCTTCGGGATTGACGGCCCGCCGGTGGCGATCACCAGCCGGGGCGCGGCAACTCCCGCGACATGAAACAGTCCTTCGCGCTGTTCGACCACCCCAGTTTCTACTCCGCAGCGCAAATCGACCTGCCCCTTGGCGCATTCAGCCAGCAGCAGATCGAGGATTTGCCGCGCCGAGCCATCGCAGAACAGCTGGCCCAGGGTCTTTTCGTGCCAGGCGATCCCATAGGCTTCGACCAGGGCGAGGAAATCGGCCGGGGTGTAGCGGCTCAGCGCCGATTTGGCGAAATGCGGATTGGCCGAGATGTAACGCTCGGGCGCGGCATGCAGGTTTGTGAAATTGCACCGCCCCCCGCCCGAGATCAGGATCTTCTTGCCCGGCGCCTCGGCCCGGTCGAGCAGCGCCACCCGCCGCCCGCGCTGCCCGGCCACCGCCGCGCACATCATCCCCGCCGCACCCGCGCCGAGCACGATGGCGTCGCAGTTGTTCACGCTCCCACCAGTTCCAGCGCCAGCGCCTCGGCCACCTTGATCCCGTCGACCGCAGCGGAGAGGATGCCCCCGGCATAGCCCGCACCCTCGCCCGCCGGGTACAGCCCGCGGGTGTTGATCGACTGGAAATCGGCCCCGCGTCGGATGCGAATTGGCGACGAGGTGCGGGTTTCCACCCCGGTCATCACTGCATCGGGATGATCGTATCCGGGGATCTGGCGCCCGAACACCGGTAGCGCCTCGCGGATCGCCTCGATCACGAAGCCGGGCAGGCACCCGGCCAGATCGGTGGGCTTGACCCCCGGCTTGTAGGAGGGCGTGACAACCCCGAAATGGTCCGAGGGCCGCCCGGCCAGGAAGTCTTCCACTCGCTGGCCCGGCGCGCGGTAGTCCGATCCCCCGGCGGCAAAGGCCAGTTCCTCAAGTCTGCGTTGCAGCGCCACCCCGGCCAGCGGATCGCCGGGAAAATCGCGCTCGGGGCTGATGTCCACCACCAGTCCCGAATTGGCGTTGAATTCGGCGCGCGAATACTGGCTCATCCCGTTGGTCACCACACGGCCTTCCTCGCTGGTGGCGGCGACCACCCGGCCGCCAGGGCACATGCAGAACGAATAGACCGCGCGCCCGTTCGATGCCTGGTGCGCGATCGAATAGGCCGCCGCGCCCAGGATCGGATTGCCCGCCGCCGCGCCATAGCGCGCCTGGTCGATCCAGCTCTGCGGGTGTTCGATCCGAACCCCGATGGCAAAGGGCTTGGCCTCGACGAACACTCCACGCTCGTGCAGCTTCGCGAAGGTATCGCGGGCCGAATGACCGACCGCGAGGATCACATGCTCGGCCGCAAGAAACTGCCCGTCCGAGAGGTGCAGTCCCTTGAGTTGCCCGTCCTCGACCGCGAAATCCTCCACCCGCGTGCCGAAACGGTATTCGCCGCCGAGACACTCGATCGTCTCGCGGATGCTCATCACCATGGTCACCAGCCGGAAAGTGCCGATGTGGGGGTGGGCCTCGGTCAGGATGTCATCGGGCGCGCCGGCCTTGACGAATTCGACCAGCACCTTGCGCGCCAGGTGGCGAGGGTCCTTGATCCGCGAATAGAGCTTTCCATCGGAAAAGGTCCCCGCCCCGCCCTCGCCGAACTGGACGTTGCTTTCCGGCGTCAGCACCGAACGGCGCCAAAGCGCCCAGGTATCCTTGGTGCGTTCGCGCACCGCCTTGCCGCGCTCGACGATGATCGGGCGCAGCCCCATCTGCGCAAGGATCAGCGCCGCCATCAACCCGCAAGGACCCGCGCCGATCACCACCGGGCGCGGCCCATCCCAGCCTTCGGGTGCGCGGACGGGAAAACGGTAGGCTGTGTCGGGTGCGGGGCGGACGTTGTGATCGCCAGCATGGCGCGCCAGCACCGACGCCTCGTCGCGCACCGTGACATCGAGCGCGTAAACCAGCAGAATCGCGCCCTTCTTGCGGGCATCGTTGCCGCGCCGGACCACGGTGAAGCGTTCAAGCTCATCGGCGGCAATGCCCAGCCGCGCGCAAATCGCCGCGGGCAGGTCTTCGGCCACGTGATCCAGCGGCAGTTTCAGTTCGTTGAGGCGCAGCATCGTCGCCCGCCCCTAGCCCGCTTCACCGGACAAAGAAATGGCCCGCCACGCGAAAGGGGCGCGTGACGGGCCAAACTTCCTCCCCAGGAAGCTCTTGGGCGGGTGTTACGCCGCGAATTGATTCCCTCGCGGCGTCAGGCCGCGAATTGGTTCATCGTGTTGTCCTTGCCACCGGCCTTGAGGGCCGCTTCGCCGGCAAAGTATTCCTTGTGGTCGTCGCCGATGTCGCTGCCGGCCATGTTCTGGTGCTTGACGCAGGCGATCCCCTGGCGGATTTCCTGGCGCTGGACGTTCTTGACGTAGCCCAGCATGCCCGCATCGCCGAAGTATTCCTTCGCCAGATTGTCGGTGCTGAGCGCCGCGGTGTGATAGGTCGGCAGGGTGATGAGGTGGTGGAAGATCCCCGCCTCGCGCGCCGCGTCCTTCTGGAAGGTGCGGATGCGCTCATCGGCTTCGGCGGCGAGCTCGCTGCCGTCATAGTCCACGCTCATCAGCCTGGCCCGGTCATAGGCCGAAACGTCCTTGCCCTCGGCACTCCAGGCATCGAACACCTGCTGGCGGAAGTTGAGCGTCCAGTTGAAGCTGGGCGAATTGTTGTAGACCAGCTTGGCATTGGGGATCACTTCGCGGATCCGGCTGACCATGCCGCCGATCTGGCCGATGTGCGGCTTTTCGGTTTCGATCCACAAGAGGTCGGCGCCGTTCTGGAGGCTGGTGATGCAATCGAGCACGCAGCGGTCTTCACCGGTTCCGGGGCGGAACTGATAGAGATTGCTGGGCAGCCGCTTGGGCTTGAGCAGCTTGCCGCCGCGCGAGATGAGGACGTCGCCGTGGCCCACCTCGGTCACTTCGTCGCAATCGAGGAAGCTGTTGTACTGATCGCCGATGTCGCCCGCCTCGCGGGTGAAGGCGATCTGCTTGGTCAGCCCGGCACCCAGCGAGTCGGTGCGGGCAACGATGATCCCATCGTCGACGCCCAGCTCCATGAAGGCATAGCGCACGGCGCGGATCTTGGCGATGAAGTCCTCGTGCGGGACGGTCACCTTGCCATCCTGGTGGCCGCACTGCTTTTCATCCGAAACCTGGTTTTCGATCTGGATGCAGCAGGCCCCGGCTTCGATGAACTTCTTGGCCAGCAGGTAGGTCGCCTCGGCATTGCCGAAGCCCGCGTCGATATCGGCGACGATCGGAACCACGTGGGTTTCATAATTGTCGATCGCGGTCTGGATCTGCTTGGCCTTGACCTCGTCACCGGCGTCGCGCGCCGCGTCAAGATCGCGGAACATCATGCCCAGCTCACGGGCATCGGCCTGGCGCAGGAAGGTGTAGAGCTCCTCGATCAGCGCGGGGACCGAAGTCTTTTCGTGCATCGACTGGTCGGGCAGCGGGCCGAATTCGCTGCGCAGCGCGGCGACCATCCAGCCCGAGAGGTAGAGATAACGGCGCTTGGTGGTGCCGAAATGCTTCTTGATCGAAATCAGCTTCTGCTGGCCGATGAAACCGTGCCAACAGCCGAGCGACTGGGTGTACTGGGCCGGATCGGCATCATAGGCAGCCATGTCCGCCCGCATGATCTTGGCGGTGTACTTGGCGATGTCCAGCCCGGTCTTGAACCGGTTCTGCAGCCGCATGCGGGCAACGCTTTCGGCGTCGATCCCGCTCCAGCTCGTCTGGTTGGGGGCGATCGTCTGGCCGGCCTCGGCAATGGTCTGCTGATAGGTCACGTCTCGAAATCCTTGAACATGGGAGGAAGCGGTATGGCCCCGCTTATGCTGGCTTGCTGCGCTGCAAAACCGCCGCCGGAGTCGATTTGTAATTCTTTACATATTTTCCTTGTAATGTTGTGTTGCTATGACAAAACACCTTCATGGCCGAATCCCGCCCGCTCTATCTTGGCCCGCGTCTGCGTCGGCTGCGCCGCGAATTGGGGCTGACCCAGCAGGCGATGGGCGCGGACCTTGGCATTTCGCCCAGCTATGTCGCCCTGCTCGAACGCAACCAGCGCCCGCTGACCGCCGACCTGCTGCTGCGCCTGGCCAAAAGCTACAAGTTCGATCTTGCCGAGTTCGCGGGGGAGGACAGCGAGGACTATGCCCGCCGGATCGGCGATGCGCTGCGCGATCCGATTTTTGCCGACATCGATCTGCCGACGCTGGAGATTGCCGATCTCGCCACCAGCTTTCCAGGTGTGAGCGAGGCGCTGCTGCGGCTTTACGGCGCCTATACCCGCGAACAGCGCGCGCTGGCCGAACGCCGCGACACGCCCGATGAGAACGATCCGGTGGCCGAGGCGCGCCGCTTCGTCGCGCGCGAGCGCAACTATTTCCACGCGCTGGACACCCGTGCCGAGGAACTGGCCGCAGAAATCGCCCGGGCCGGGAGTGCCGCCGAATGGCTCAAGGCGCGCAGCGGTGCGCGGGTGCGCTATCTGCCGCCCGATGTACTGATGGGGGCGATGCGCCGCTATGACCGGCATAACGAGCAGTTGCTAATCGACGATACGCTCGACGGCGCCAGCCGTGCCTTTCAGGTCGCCACCCACATCGCCTACACCGCGCTGCGCAAGGAGATCGCGGCGGCAACCGCTTCGCAGTCCTTCGCAACCCCCACCGCCGCCGCCCTGGTGCGCCGCGCGCTGGCGAGCTACGGCGCGGCCGCGATCCTGATGCCCTATGATCGCTTCGCCCGCGCGGTTGAGGCGCGCGCCTACGATGTGGAGGCACTTTCGCGCCAGTTCTCGACCAGTTTCGAGCAAGTGGCGCACCGGCTGACCACGCTCAACAAGCCGGGCATGCTGCGCGTTCCCTTCTTCTTCATCCGGGTCGATCCTGCGGGCAACGTATCCAAGCGGCTCGACGGGGCGGGGTTTCCCTTTGCCGCGCACGGCGGGGGCTGCCCCTTGTGGAGCGTCCATTCGGTGTTCCGCACACCCGGCGAAATCGTCACCCAGATGCTGGAACTGCCAGACGGCCAGCGCTTTTTCTCGATCGCACGGACGGTGCGCGCGGGCGGCGGCAGCATCGACCGACCGCCGGTCACCCGCGCGATCGCGCTGGCCTGCTCGGCCGAACATGCCGACAAGCTTGCCTATGCCCGCCAGGGCCTGCCCGAGCCGACCCCGATCGGGGTCACCTGCCGGCTGTGCAACCGCCCGTCCTGCACCGCCCGCTCCGCGCCGCCGGTCGGGCGCGAGATCCTTGCCGACGATTACCGCCGCGATGCCGCTCCGTTCGGCTTTGACGATCACTAGCCCGGCTCGCTAGGGACGCGGGCTCGCGATTCCCTGCCATGAGGTGTGCCATGCCCGAAACCCAGTCCACCGCACCCGAAGGGGTCAATACCTCGCGCCTCGTGCTTGTCACCGATGGCGAATGGACCGGGTGGCACCGCTGGGCAGCCGAGGAACCTTTCGAGGATCTCACCGGCCCCTTCCACCTGCGCTGGGAAGATGGCCAGGTGGTCTGCGGCTTTCGCGTCGAACCTAAGAATCTCAATGGCTGGGGCAATTGCCACGGCGGCGCGCTGCTGACCTTTGCCGACTATGCGCTGTTCATGATTGCCGAAAACGGAGCGCCGGTGGGCGGGGTGACCGTGACCATGGCGAGCGAATTCGTCGGCCCGGGCCGCGCCGGGGCACTGCTCACCGCGCGCGGCGAGGTAACCCGCAAGGGGGGAAGCCTGATCTTCGTGCGCGGCAAGATCAGCGATGGGGCGGAACCGGTGCTGACATTTTCGGCAACGATCAAGAAGCTGCGGGGCTAGCCGATCGCTTCGGCCACGGCGAGAATCCGCCGTGCCTGATCGAGGTGCAGCAGTTCGGCCATCTTGCCTTCCACCCTGATCGCGCCCTTGCCCGCATTTTCGGGCAGACCGAAGGCAGCAACCACCGCGCCGGCCCAGGCCAGTTCATCGGCTGAAGGAGTGAAGACCGCGTTGGTCACCCCGATCTGATCGGGATGGATCAGGCTTTTGCCATCGAAACCCCATTCAAGTCCTTGCTCAGCTTCGGCTTGCAATATACTGGAATTCCGGAATTCATTGCACACTCCATCGAGCACGATCAATCCGTGGGCGCGCGCCGCCGCCACTGTCAGGCTGAGGATCGGCAGGAACGGCGCGCGTCCGGGGCGCAGCCGGGCGCGCATTTCCTTGGCGAGATCGTTGGTGCCCATCACGAAGGCCGAGAGCCGGGTCGATCCCGCGCAGGCCGCGATGGCATCGAGCCGGGCCACGGCGGCGCAGGTTTCGATCATCACCCACAGCTTCGAATGTGCCGAAGCCTCTGAGATCAACGCATTGTACTGCAAGACATCTTCCGGAGACGCGATCTTCGGCACCAGCACCGCATCGGGGCCGGCCTCGGCAATCGCCGCCAGGTCCTCGCGCCCCCAGGGCGTGTCGATCCCATTGGCGCGGATCACCAGCTCGCGCCGCCCGAAGCCGCCCTCGCGCACTGCAGCAACGGCGGCTACGCGGGCCTCCTCCTTGAATTCCGGCGCGACTGCATCCTCGAGGTCGAGGATCACCACATCGGCATCGAGCATTCGCGCCTTGTCGATCGCCTTGGCGTTCGATGCGGGCAGAAACAAGGCGGAGCGGCGCGGTCGATAGGCGGTCATGCCCTGCCCATGCACCTTTGCCCGGTTTACGACAAGGGCCGCTCGCGGAGGATTGATCAACCGGTGTACAACCCGGCGTAGGTTTCGCGTAGCGCCTTTTTCTGGATCTTGGCCATCGCGTTGCGCGGCAGTTCGGGCACCGCGATGATCCGCTTGGGCACCTTGAAAGCGGCAAGATCGTGGCTCAGTTGGGCGCGGATCGCGGCTTCGTCGAACCCGGCAGGATCGGCCGCGACCACCACTGCGGTTACCGCCTCGCCGAAATCGGGGTGCGGCAGGCCGATCACCGCGCTTTCGCGCACTGCGGGCAAGGCATCGAGCAGGGCCTCCACCTCGGCGGGATAGACGTTGAGCCCGCCGGTGATGACCAGATCCTTCTCCCGCCCGACGATGCTGACATAGCCCTGGGCGTCGATCAGCCCCATGTCGCCGGTGATGAAAAAGCCATCGGGGCGGAACTCCTGCGCTGTCTTTTCGGGCATCTGCCAATAGCCCCTGAACACGTTGGGGCCGCGCACCTCGATCACCCCAATCTCACCCTGGGGCAGGATTGCGCCGCTCACCGCGTCTGCAATCCGCACCTCCACCCCCGGCAGCGGAAAGCCGACCGTGCCCGCGCGGCGCTCTGCGTCATAGGGGTTGGAGGTTATCATGTTGGTTTCGGTCATGCCGTAGCGTTCAAGGATACGGTGCCCGGTGCGCGCTTCGAATTCGCGATGGGTTTCGGCCGAAAGCGGTGCCGATCCCGAAACGAACAGCCGCATTCCCTTGACCAGATCGCGGGTCAATCCCGGCTCGGCCAGCATCCGCAGGTAGTGGGTCGGCACCCCCATCATCGCCGTGGCGCCCGGCAGCATCCGCAGCGCCTCGGCGGCGGAAAAGCGCGGCATGAACAGCATCGAACAGCCCGCCATCAGGCACACGTTGGTCGCCACGAACAGCCCGTGCGTGTGATAGACCGGCAACGGATGCAGCAGCACGTCATCGCCGGTGAAGCGCCAGTAATCGACCAGCACCCGGGCATTGCTGGCAAGGTTTTCGTGGCTCAGCATCGCCCCCTTGGAAACCCCCGTGGTCCCCGAGGTATAGAGGATCGCGGCCAGATCGTCGGGGGCGACAGCGGCAGTCTCGAACGCGTCCCCTTGCCCCCGGCTGGCCTCGATCAGGGTGCCATCGCCCTGCTCGCCCAGGGTCAGCACCCGCGAAACCCCGGCTTGCGGTGCAATCTCGGCAAAATCGTCTTCGCGGCCCGGTGTGCAGATGAAGATCCGCGCCCCGGCATTGGCGAGGAAATGGCCGACTTCGCGCGGCGTATAGTCGGTGTTGAGCGGCAGGATCGCCGCGCCGGCGCGCAGACAGGCGAGGTAGAGAAAGAGGAAATGCGGCGATTTGGGCGCCTGCACCGCCACCCGGTCACCGCGCCCTACCCCAAGCGATACCAGCGTATTGGCCAGCCGCCCGCTCCATTGGCGCAGATCGCCATAAGTCCACACGTACTCATCGGACATCCGGAGGAAAGTTTCGCCGTCGCCCGGCATGCGGGCGGCTAGCTGGAGATAGAGATTGGCGCTCATCCCCCGGCCATGACCGATCCCCGCGTGCCGGACAAGGGTTTGCCGGGGATTCCGGCGCCCGGCCTGGCTTTGCCGCTGCAAAGCTATTCATGTTGAACTCTTGGCCCTAGAATCCCACTGCGCTTGACCTAGGGTCAGGCCTCATTACCCGCACCTTCGAGGTTTGAATCAAAATGGCTCAGTGCAAGGAAGGAAGGCGCAGGAATATGTCGATATTTCAAGACTTCCTGACGCAGCAATGGGCCATTTTGATCAAATCTCTGCGGGACGGCGGAATGGCTTCCATCTCGCAGGGAAACTCCCTTGGAAAGGCAACCAGCCTTCCCGGCGGGAGTTTCCCTGCGATATGTTCGCCATTTCGCCGCCTCGAAGGTGCGGGTAATGAGGCCTGACCCTAGCATGGGGTCCGATCGGCCTGGCCCCCGCTCAGCAGCAAGCCGCCGGGAAGATGCGATGAACCAGCCGTCCGCCCACCGCCATCACTCTGGCGCAATCCTGTTGTTCGGCGCCACCGGCGATCTCGCCCGGCGCATGTTGCTGCCCTCGCTCTATGCGCTCAGCCTCGACGGGCTGATTTCCCCGGATCTGCGCATTTTCGGGACCGCCCGGCGCGATCTCGACGATGCCGGATTTCAGGCGATGGCGCTGGAAGCCCTGGAGGAATTCCTGCCTGAAAGCCGCAGGAATACGGAGGCGATGCGCGCCTTCGTGGCGCGGCTGCGCTACCATCCGCTCGATGCCTCGCAAGTCGCGGACTTTCACCTGCTGGCCGAGCGGATCGGCCCGATCGACGATGGCCTCTCGATCTTCCTCTCGACCGCGCCCTCGCTGTTCGAGCCGACCATTCGCGGGCTCAGCGCCGCCGGGCTGACCGCGCCCAACGTGCGGATCGGGCTGGAAAAGCCGCTGGGCACCGATCTCGGCAGCTCGCGCCAGATCAACGATGCCGTGGCAGAGGCCTTCAGCGAGGCGCAGACGTTTCGCATCGACCATTACCTGGGCAAGGAAACGGTGCAAAACCTGATGGCGCTGCGCTTTGCCAACGTCCTGTTCGAGCCGCTGTGGAAGGCCCAGACGATCGAGCACGTCCAGATTACCATCAGCGAGACGGTGGGCCTTGAAGGCCGGGCCGATTTCTATGACGGCGCGGGCGCGCTGCGCGACATGGTGCAGAACCACATGCTCCAGCTGCTCGCGCTGACAGCGATGGAACCCCCGGCCGAGTTCGATGCCACCGCGATCCGCGACGAGAAGGTCAAGGTCTTGCGCTCGCTTCGCCCGGTGGGCGAGCACGAATGGGTGATCGGCCAGTATGGCGAAGGCGCTGTCGGCGGTCAGCCGGTCAAGGGCTATCTCGACGAGCTGGGCAAGCCTTCGCGCACCGAAACCTTTGTCGCGATCAAGGCCCATATCGACAACTGGCGCTGGCGCGGAGTGCCGTTCTACCTGCGCACCGGCAAGCGGCTGGGCGAACGCCGCAGCGAGATCGTGATCCAGTTCAAGGAAGTGCCGCACAACATCTTCGCCGCGCGCGGCGGACAGGCCGTGGCCAACCGGCTGGTGATCCGCCTCCAGCCCGAGGAATATGTCCGCCTGCTGGTGATGGCCAAGGAACCGGGGATCGACGGCGCCGGGATCGTGCTGCGCGAGGTGCCGCTCGATCTTTCGCTGACCAATGCCTTTTCGGGCACGGTGCGGCGGATCGCCTACGAACGGCTGCTGCTGGATCTGATCGAGGGTGACCAGACGCTGTTCGTGCGCCGCGACGAGGTGGAGGCCCAGTGGCAATGGATCGACGCGATCCGCGCCCAGTGGGACCGCGCCCAGGCCGCGCCAAGCCCTATGGCGCGGGAACCTGGGGGCCGAGCGCGGCGATCGCGCTGACCGAGCGCGACGGGGTGAGCTGGAATGACTGAGCTGCGCTGGGCCGAGGACGGCAGCGACCGCGCGGTGGCCGATTACCTTGCCGCGCGGATCGGCGCGGGCGCGCGGCGGATCGCCCTGCCCGGCGGCAAGACCCCGATCGGAATCCTCGATCTGCTGGCCCAGGCCGACCTGCCGTGGGCGGATTTGACCCTGGCGCTGGTCGATGACCGGCTGGTTCCGCCCGATCATCCCGCAAGCAACTTCGGCCTGCTTTCCCGCGCGCTGGCGGGCAAGCCGGTGCAGATCGAGCCATTGGCAGAAGGACCTTGCAGCGGCGCGCGCTTCGATCTGGTCTGGCTGGGCATGGGCGCGGATGGCCACATCGCCTCGATCTTCCCTGGCAGCGGGCCTGGCCCCGATCTGCCGGCGGCAGTGGTGCGCACCGTGCCCGATCCGCTTCCGCCAGAGGCTCCGTTCGCGCGTCTGACCATGACCTATGCGGCGCTGACCGATACCGACGAAATCGTGCTGGTGGTGCGCGGCGAGGCAAAGCGCGCCGTGCTGCAAGGCGCCATCGCCGGACAAAGCGACCTGCCGATTGCCCGGCTGCTCGCCGCCGCCACCTCACCCGTTACCATTTTCTGGACCGCATGATGCCCCAGCCGCTCAACCCCGTTGTCGCCGCCGTCACCCAATCCATCGCCGCGCGTTCGCGCCAGGGCCGGGCGCGCTATCTCGATCTGATCGAGCGCGCGGCAGACCAGGGCATCGGCCGCCCGCGCCTGTCGTGCGGCAATCTGGCCCACGGCTTTGCCGCCGCCGAGGATGACAAGGCCGCGATCCGCGCGGGAACGGCGATGAACATCGGCATTGTCACCGCCTATAACGACATGCTTTCGGCGCATCAGCCCTATGGCCGCTATCCCGAGCAGATCAAGCTGTTCGCGCGCGAACGCGGCGCCACCGCGCAGGTCGCGGGCGGGGTTCCGGCGATGTGCGATGGGGTAACCCAGGGCCAGGCGGGAATGCAGCTTTCGCTGTTCAGCCGCGATACCATCGCCCTGTCCACAGCGATCGGCCTGAGCCACGCGATGTTCGAGGGCGCCCTGCTGCTGGGGATCTGCGACAAGATCGTGCCCGGACTGCTGATCGGGGCGCTGCGTTTTGGCCACCTGCCCGCGATCCTGGTCCCGGCGGGACCGATGGCTTCGGGCCTTGCCAACCGCGAGAAGGCGCGAGTGCGCCAGCTCTATGCCGAGGGCAAGGTCGGGCGCGAGGAACTGCTCGAAGCAGAAGCGCAGAGCTATCACGGGATCGGCACCTGCACCTTCTATGGCACGGCCAATTCCAACCAGATGATGATGGAGATGATGGGGCTGCACATGCCCGGCTCCAGCTTCGTGCCCCCAGGCACCCGGCTGCGCCAGGAATTGCCCCGCGCCGCCACCCACCGGCTGACCGAGATCGGCCACGGCGGTGCGGACTGGCGCCCGCTGGGCCGCTGCGTCGATGAAAAGGCGATCGTCAACGCGGTGGTCGGCCTGCTCGCCACCGGCGGGTCGACCAACCATGTGCTGCACATCCCGGCGATCGCCCGCGCGGCGGGGATCGCGATCGATTGGGAGGATATCGACCGCCTCTCCGCCGTGGTCCCGCTGATCGCGCGGGTCTATCCCAATGGCGCGGGTGACGTGAACGCCTTTGCCGCGGCGGGGGGAATGCCCTTCGTGATCCGCGAGCTGGTGGGCGCCGGGCTGGCCCACGACGATATCCTGACCGTTTACGGCAAGAGCCTGTCCGAGGGTGCACGCGAACCACGGCTCGATGATGATGCCCTGGGCTGGCACGATGCGCCGAACGAAACCGGCAACCCGGAAATACTGCGCGGGGCTGGCGAAGCTTTTGCCCCCGATGGCGGAATGCGGCTGGTCAGGGGCAACCTCGGCCGCGCGACCTTCAAGACCAGCGCGGTCGATCCAGCACGCTGGACGATCGAGGCCGAGTGCCGGGTGTTTGACGATCAGGACCAGGTGGTCGCCGCGTTCAAGGCCGGCGAACTCGATCGCGACGTGGTGGTGGTGGTGCGCTGGCAGGGGCCGGCCGCCAACGGCATGCCCGAACTGCACAAGCTGACCCCACCGCTCGGGGTGTTGCAGGACCGCGGCTTCAAGGTCGCGCTGGTGACCGACGGGCGGATGTCGGGCGAGAGCGGCAAGGTGCCCGCCGCGATCCACGTCACTCCCGAAGCCGCGCGCGGCGGGCTGCTGGCCAGGCTGCGCGATGGTGACAGGGTGCGCTTGTGTGCACATGAAGGCCTGCTGGAAGCGCTCGTTGATGCCACGGATCTTGCCGCGCGCGGGGATTGCGCCGCCCCGGCGGATGGGCAAGGAATGGGCCGCGAACTCTTCGCGCTGATGCGCCATCATAGCGACAGCGCCGAAGCGGGCGGATCGGCCATGCTGGCGGAGGCGGGATTGTGAGCACCGAAATCGTCACCGTCGACATCGGTGGAACCCACGCCCGCTTCGCCCTTGCCACGGTCGATGGACATGGCGCGATCGACCTCGGCGATCCGGTCACGCTGCACACCTGCGATCACGCCAGTTTCCAGACGGCCTGGGAGGATTTCGTTGCCCGCCAGGGCGGGATCAAGCCGCGCCACTGCGCCATCGCCATCGCCGGCCCGGTAGGGGGTGAGGTTATCCGCTTCACCAACAATCCCTGGGTGATCCGGCCCGCGCTGATCCCCGACAAGCTGGGGGTGGAAGCCTACACGCTCATCAACGATTTCGGCGCGGTGGGCCACGCCGTGGCCTGCGCCGGACCGGATGAATTCACGCACCTGTGCGGACCCGAAATCGATCTTCCAGCCAATGGGACGATCAGCGTGGTCGGACCGGGCACCGGGCTTGGCGTCGCCCATGTGTGGCGCGGCGATGCGGGTTACCGCGTTCAGGCGACCGAGGGCGGGCATGTCGACTTTGCCCCGGTCGATTCGATCGAGGATGCGATCCTCCTCCGGTTGCGCCAGCGCTACCGCCGGGTTTCGGCGGAACGGGTGGTTTCGGGGCCCGGGCTGGTCGATATTCACGAGGCACTGGCCCAGATGGAGGGCCGCGCGATCCAGCCGCGTGATGATCGCACGCTGTGGGCGCTGGGCACCAGCGGGGATGACAGTCTGGCCGCAGCGGCGGTCGATCGCTTCTGCCTTTCGCTCGGCTCGTTCGCGGGCGACATGGCGCTGGCGCAGGGCGCATCGGGGGTGGTGATCGCGGGCGGTCTTGGTCTCAGAATCAAGGATACACTGCTGCGCTCGGGCTTTGCCAACCGTTTCACCGCCAAGGGCCGCTTTGCCGAACTGATGGCGACGATCCCGGTCAAGCTCATTACCCATCCCCAGCCCGGCCTGTTCGGTGCGGCAGCCGCCTTTGCCAAGGAGCATCTTTCGTGAGTCCGATCGAAACGATCATGCGTACCGCGCCGGTGATTCCGGTGCTGGTGATCCACGATGCCGCTCAGGCCCAGCCAATCGCGCAGGCACTGGTCGCGGGCGGGCTGCGGGTTCTGGAAGTCACGCTGCGCACCCCCGCCGCGCTCGATGTGATCCGCGCGATGAAGCGGGTGCCCGGCGCGATTGTCGGCGCGGGCACGGTGGTGGACGAGCGCAGCCTCGATCAGGCGCTTGAGGCGGGGGCCGAATTCATCGTTTCGCCTGGATTGACCAGCGCACTGGGCAAGGCCGCGATCGCCGCCGATATGCCGTTCCTGCCCGGCACTGCCACGGCCGGCGACATCATGCGCGGGCTTGAGCTTGGCCTGTCGCACTTCAAGTTCTTCCCCGCCGCAACCAGTGGCGGAATCCCCGCGCTGAAGGCATTGACCGGCCCGTTCGGCGATGTGCGCTTCTGCCCGACCGGCGGCATCACCCAGGACACTGCGCCTGACTGGCTGGCGATCGAGCCGGTGTTGTGTGTGGGCGGAAGCTGGCTGGTTCCTGCCACCGCGCCCGATCCCGCCGCCATCGAGGCGGCCGCCGCGCGCGCCGCCGGTCTGGCCCGATGAAGACGGTTGCCGACCTTTCCGAACGCCTCCAGGTCCTCCACCAGCGGACCGCCGAAACGCCGCTCTTCAACCCGGTATTCCAGCTCAGTTTCGAGCTTTCTCGCCTGATCGAGGATGGCTCGCTTGCGCTGGGCGAGATCGAGGCGATGGTTGCCGAGCTTGAGGCCGAAGGGCTGCAAACCCGCGCCCAGCGTCTCTCGCACCTGCTCGGCCCGCTCGATCCCGCACATAACGATACGGCCATAGCGGCAGCCACGGGAAACAGCTTCGCCGATGCCGCCCAGCGCTGGAACCACCCTTTCGCGCACATCGTCTTTACCGCGCATCCCACCTTCCTGCTCAACCGCAGCGAAGCCCGGGCCGTGGCACAAGGCGCCTTACACGGCGATGACAACGCGCAAGCCTTTCGTAACGCAAGCCACGAGCGCGACGAGATCACGCTCGATTATGAGCACGAAGCGGCGATGCAGGCGATCGAACGCGGGCAGGCCGCGCGCGCACGGATCGTCGGCCAGTTCCTCGCCACCGCCTGTCAGCGCTGGCCCGACCGGTGGGGTGAACTGCGCCCCATGCCGTTCCGTTTCGCGAGCTGGGTCGGCTACGACATGGACGGGCGCACCGATATCGGCTGGTTCACGTGCCTGCGCTTTCGCCTTGGCGAAAAGGCGCGGCGGCTGCGCAGCTATGCCCGCGACCTGGCCGCGCTTGCGCCTGAGATCGCCGCGCAGCTTTCGCGCGCCTCGGATCACGCCCAGGGGCTGGCCGACCA
>JAKOWQ010000289.1 GCA_029781465.1 Pseudomonadota bacterium | reverse complement strand
CGCCACCACTGCCTGGACCGGGGCGAGCCAGACCGGAAGCTTGCCGGCGTAGTGCTCGATCATGATGCCGATGAAGCGCTCGAAAGTGCCCAGGATCGCGCGGTGGAGCATCACCGGGCGGTGGCGTTCGCCATCCTCGCCGACATAGCTGGCATCGAGCCGCTCGGGCAGGACGGTATCGGTCTGCAAGGTCCCGCACTGCCAGGTCCGCCCGATCGCGTCGGTCAGGTGAAATTCCAGCTTGGGGGCATAGAACGCGCCCTCGCCCGGCAGCTCTTCCCAGCCATACTGCTCGGTCGCGCGGCCGGTCGCCCTGACCGCGTCACGCAAGCTGGCTTCGGACCAGTCCCACATTTCCTCGCTGCCGAAACGCTTTTCCGGGCGCAGCGCCAGCTTGATCGCATAGTCGGGGAAGCCGAGGTCCTTGTAGACCGAATCGAGCAGATCGCAGAAGCGCTGCACTTCCTCGACCAGCTGGTCGGCGCGGCAGAAGATGTGGGCATCGTCCTGGGTAAACTGGCGCACCCGCATGATCCCGTGGAGCGCGCCGTGGGCCTCGTTGCGGTGGCAGCAGCCGAACTCGGCCATCCTGAGCGGCAGGTCGCGGTAGCTTTTGATCCCCTGCTTGAAGATCAGGATGTGCGCCGGGCAGTTCATCGGCTTCAGGGCCATCCATTCGGCGGCATCGGAAACCAGCGGCCCCTCGTCCTCGACGTTGGGTACCTCGTCGGGGATCACGAACATGTTCTCGCGGTACTTGCCCCAGTGGCCCGACTGCTCCCACTGGCGCGCGTCCATCACCTGCGGGGTCTTGACCTCGACATAGCCCGCGGCGTCGAGCCGGCGGCGCATATAGGCCTCGAGCGCGCGCCAGATCAGATAGCCCTTGGGGTGCCAGAACACGCTGCCATGCGCTTCCTGCTGAAGGTGGAACAGGTCCATCTCCTGCCCCAGCTTGCGGTGATCGCGCTTGGCCGCTTCCTCGAGCCGGGTCAGGTGCGCATCGAGCTGCTTCTTGCTCAGCCAGCCGGTGCCGTAGATGCGGGTCAGCTGGGCGTTCTTCTGGTCACCGCGCCAATAGGCCCCGGCCACCCGCATCAGCTTGAAGGCTGCGGGATCGAGCTTGCCGGTCGAGGGCAAATGCGGCCCCCGGCACATGTCGAGCCAGTCGTCGCCCGACCAGTAGACCGTCAGCTCTTCCCCTTCGGGCAGTTCGGCGGCCCATTCGGCCTTGAAGCGCTCGCCCTCGGCGCTCCACTTGTCGATCAGCGCCTGACGGCTCCAGGCCTCACGGCGCAGCGGTTTGTCGGCGCGGATGATCTCGCGCATCTTCTCCTCGATCGCGGGCAGATCGTCCATGCTGAACGGCTCGCGGCCTGCGGGCGCCATGACATCGTAATAGAACCCGTCATCGGTCGCGGGGCCAAAGGTGATCTGGGTTCCCGGCCACAGCGCCTGGACTGCTTCGGCCAGGACGTGGGCATAGTCGTGGCGGGCAAGTTCGAGCGCATCAGCCTCGTCCCGCGCGGTGACCAGCGCCAGGGCGCAATCGCCCGCAAACGGGCGGGACAGATCGACCAGTTCGCCGTCGATCCTTGCGGCCAGCGCCGCCTTTGCCAGCCCCGGGCCAATTGCCGCGGCAACATCGGCCGGGGTCGATCCCGGGGGCATTTCGCGCACGGAACCATCGGGAAGGCTGATCTTGAGCAATTCGGACATGCAATCTCTCGTCTGGCTTGCCGGGCGCTTTGGCACAAGCCACGGCGCACCGGAAGGGGCGGCGTTATCCGATGGTCAGGTTCGGGTGGAAACGCCAGCCGCCCGAACCGGGACGGCGGCGCGCTTTCGCCTAGGCGAAGACGGCCCGCCCCCGGTTGCCCGGGGTGGTGGTAGTCATCGGCACAGAGGCACAAAACGGCTTCATCGGCGGCGCCTATAGGCCGTGCGGGATGAAGAGGCAATGAAGCAGGCGTTCGGAGAGAAAAGACAAGCACGCTTGACATGGGTCGTTTTTCATGACAAGTGTGCTTGACATGAAAGCAAGGAGACTTGACCAATGACCCAAATCACGCAGAGCCTGTGCTGGGCTGGCATGTTGATCGCGCTGGCGCTGGCAAACCGTGCCGGGCTGATCGCCGACAAGAGTGCGACCACCCTGTTTGCGGTGATCCCGGCGCTGTGGGTGGCATCGCGCGCCTCGCGCCCTTGCGGCCTGCGCAAGGCGGCCTGAGCCATGGCGATCAATCCCTTCTCGCGCCGCCGCAACCCGGCCTATCGCCGCTATACGATCCGCATGGCGATCAGCGCCGCGGTCTATATCGCGGCGATCGTCGCCGCCTCGCGGCTGCTCCACAAGCAGGCCCCGGCCAGCCCCGGGGCGGTGATGATCGCGCTGGTACCGGGGCTGGCGGTGCTGGCGATGATCTGGGCGATTGGCCGCCTGCTGAGCGAACTCGACGACGAATATCTGCGCATGCTCGAGGTGCGCAAGGCGATCTTCGCCACCGGCATGACCCTCGCCGTGGCCTCGGTCTGGGGTCTGCTCGAGATCTTCACCGCCGTGCCCAGTCTGCCCGTGTTCTGGATCTTTCCGATCTGGGCGATGGGGCTTGGCGCGGGCGCGGTGTGGAACCGGCTGACCTTGGGCGATGCGGGCTGCGCATGAAAAACCGCCTCAAGATACTGCGCGCCGAGCGTGACTGGAGCCAGCAGGATCTGGCCGAACGGCTGGGCGTATCGCGCCAGAGCGTCAACGCGATCGAGACCGGCAAGTACGACCCCTCGCTGCCGCTGGCCTTCCGCATCGCCGATCTGTTCGCCCTGCCGATCGAGGCGATCTTCCAGCGTGACTGAACCGGGCGCTTGGGGCATGGAATGGCGCCATGACCCAGACGCGGTTCCATAGCCTCACTGGCGGTCAGCGGATCGCCTTTCGCCATGCCGCCGGAACCGGACCGGCGCTGGTCTTCCTGCCCGGCTACATGTCCGACATGGCCGGTGGCAAGGCCACGGCGGTGTTCGACTGGGCGGCGGAGCAGGGGCGCGAATGCCTGCTGCTTGACTATTCGGGCTGCGGGGAAAGCTCCGGCCAGTTCGCCGACGGGACGCTCAGCCGCTGGCGCGACGAGGTGCTGGCGCTGATCGCGGCGCAGTGCGCCGCTCGGGTGGTGCTGATCGGATCGTCGATGGGCGGATGGCTGATGCTGCTGGCTGCGCTGGCCATTCCCGATCGGGTTGCCGCGCTGGTGGGGATCGCCGCCGCGCCCGATTTCACCGAATGGGGCCGCTCCGAAGCAGACAAGGCGCGCCTGGCAGCGGGCGAAACGGTGTTCGATGCCAATCCCTACGGTCCCGAGCCGACCCCGATGCACGCCGCCTTCTGGGCCGACGGGCAGGCCAGCCGCCTGCTCGGCGCGGAAATCGCGCTCGATTGCCCGGTGCGCTTGCTCCACGGGCAAGCCGATCCCGATGTGCCGTGGGAGCTGTCGCTGCGGCTGGCCGAAGCGCTGCGTTCAGCCGATGTGCAGGTGACACTGGTCAAGGACGGCGATCATCGCCTCAGCCGCGAAAGCGATATCGCCTTGCTGCTGCGATCGATCGCGGAGTTGCCATGATACTTTCCGTCCTTGTTCCCCTGCTCGCCCAGGTCGGCCCGGGCACGGCCTTGCCCCAGGCCCCGGTTGAAATCCATCATCGCCAGCAACAATCCGCGCCCGAACCGAGCCGCCTGGCGCGCTGTCTGGCCCAGACGAAAAGCGATCCCGCAGCGGCAATCGACCTGGCGCTGATCTGGCGCGCGTCCGAAACCGGAGCGCTGCGGGCCGAGGCGGAGCAATGCCTGGGCGTGGCCCAGTCGCGCACGGGGCGGTGGAGCGAGGCCGAAGAGAGCTTTATCGCCGCGCGCGACGATACCCCGGTTTCGGAGCGTTCGCTGCGCGCGATGCGCGGGGCAATGGCCGCCAATGCCGCGCTGGCGGCAGACCGGGCCGCGGCCGCGCTGGCCTTGCTGGATATTGCCCGCAGCGATGCGCTCGACGCCGCGGATTCGGCACAGGCCGGAGAGATCGCGATCGACCGCGCCCGCGCGCTGGTCGCGCTCGAGCGCCCGGCGGAGGCCGCCGCCGCGCTGGCCGAGGCGCGCGACAGGTCCCCCGGCAATCCGCAGGCCTGGCTGCTTTCGGCCACGCTTGCGCGCCGCGAGGGCAAACTTGCCGAGGCTCAGTCCCAGATCGAACGGGCCGCCGAAATCAATCCCCGCGATCCCGAGATCGGGCTGGAAGCGGGCGTGATCGCGGTGCTTTCCGGGCGCGAGGCGGCGGCGCGGCAAAGCTGGCAATCGGTGATCGCCGCCGCGCCCGGCAGCGAGGCGGCGAAAGTGGCGCAAGGCTATCTTGACCAGCTGGGCCCTGCGGACGCACCATCGCCCCGGTGATCGACCTTTCCGTTCTCGACCTTGTCCCGGTGCGCGAGGGCGGCAGCGTGGGCGAGGCGCTGAGCGAAGCCGCGCTGCTCGCCGCCGCTTCCGAAAAGGCCGGATACAAGCGCTTCTGGGTCGCCGAGCACCACGCGATGGAAGGGATCGCCGGCGGGGCGACCGCGGTGACGCTGGCCCACATCGGCCATGCCACCTCCACGATCCGGATCGGCGCGGGCGGGATCATGCTCCCCAACCACAACCCCTTCGTGATTGCCGAGCAGTTCGGCACGCTCGACGCGCTGTTTCCCGGGCGGGTCGATCTGGGGCTGGGCCGCGCCCCGGGCGCCGACCTGCGCATCGCCCAGGCCCTGCGCCGCGATCTGGCGCGGGTCTCGGAATACTTCCCGCAGGACGTGGTAGAGCTGCGCGCGCTGATCACCGGCGAGCCCGAGCTGGCGATCCGCGCCACCCCCGGCTTCGGGGCCGATATTCAGTTTTGGATGCTGGGATCGAGCCTGTTCGGCGCGCAGCTCGCCGCCATGCTGGGCATGCCCTATGCCTTCGCCTCGCACTTCGCCCCCGATCATCTCGACCAGGCGCTGAAGGTCTATCGCGAACGGTTCCAGCCCTCGCGCTGGCTCGAACAGCCGCGGGTGATGGCGGCGATGAACGTGATCTGCGCCGAAACCGATGCCGAGGCGGCGCTGCTGGCTTCATCGATGGACCAGAGCTTCGTCGCCCTGCGCAGCGGCAATCCCGGCAAGCTCAGGCCCCCGGTGCCGGGCTACCGCGAAAGCCTGTCCCCCTCGCTGCTCGCCATGCTCGAACACGTCCGCCAGGCCAGCGCGATCGGTGCGCCTGCGAGCGTGCGCGAAGCGATCGCCCGTTTCGCCGAGCGCACCGACGCGGACGAGATCATCGTCTCGGGCGCAACCTTCGATCCGGCGGCCCGGCGCCATTCGCTCGAATTAACAGTCGAAGCGCTGGGTTAAGCTCAATTCCCTAGGGGCAAACTGGTTGCAGTAGAGACTTGTTGAAAGTAAGATGCGCAAAATTGCTACGTAAGCTGGCAATAAAATAACAGGCAGGAAACGGACGGCCCCGACCGTCCCAGGAGTACAGGCAATGACGTCGAATTCCGCCCTTCGCGAGGCCCTTGCGCGGCGCCTGGCCGCCGACCTCCTGCCCGGCGATGCCCCCTTCGGTGCCGAAGGCCTGGCCGAGGCGGCCGCCTTCGTCCTTGCCGCCGCCGCAAGCCGCAAGCCGGGCGAACCGGCGCTGGCGATCGAAACGGTCTCGCCCGCAGCGGGGCGGCGCTTCATGCGCATCGCGGTGATCAATGACGACATGCCGTTCCTGGTCGATTCGATCGCCACCACCGTGGCGGCGCAGGGCCTGGCGATCGACCGGCTGGTCCACCCGGTGCTGGCGGTGCGGCGCGATGCCAAGGGCGCGATCGAGGCCCTGCCCGAAGGCCAGGCCGCGGGCGAGCGGCGCGAATCGATGGTCTATCTCGAAACCCAGCGCGGCGATGCGCGCCAGCGCCGCGCGCTGGAGCAGGCGCTGGGGGCCACGCTGGGCGATGTGCGCGCCGCGGTAGCTGACTGGCCGGCGATGCAGACGGCGATGGCCGCCGACGCCGATTCGTGCCCCGATGGCGAAGGCGCGGCGCTGCTGCGCTGGTTCAAGGAGGGGATGCTGACCCAGCTGGGCCATGTGGTGCGCCAGCGCGACGGCAGCCAGCACGGCGCCCTGGGGGTCTGCCGGGCCAGCACCAAGGCACTGCTCGGCCCGGTTTCCTACGAGCGCGCCTTCGCCTGGTTCGAAACCGGCGGGGCGAGGGTGCCGCTGGTGGTCAAATCCAACCAGTCGAGCCTGGTCCATCGCCACGCCCCGCTCGATCTGTTCATCCTGCCCCGCCGCGAAAATGGCCGGGTGGTGGCGCTTTCGGTCCACGCCGGGCTATGGACCAGCGCCGCGCTGGCCGCCCCGCCCGCGCAGGTACCGCGGATTCGCGCGCAGCTGGCCGATATGACCGCGCGGTTCGGCTATTCGGCGCAGGGTCATGCCGGCAAGGCGCTGGTTCACGCCCTGACCGCACTGCCCAATGACATGCTGGCGTGTTTTTCCGACGCCGAGGTTGAGCGGATTGCCACCGCGACGATGAGCCTGATCGACCGTCCGCGCCCCAAGCTGGCGCTGGTCGCCGCGCCGC
>JAKOWQ010000285.1 GCA_029781465.1 Pseudomonadota bacterium | reverse complement strand
GGCGACATCACCTCGGGCGGTCTGCGCGCCTATTTCTCGGCCAGCAAGGCGGTGAACGACAATCCGTTCAACAACTACGGCCGGGTCAACAAGCAGCAGTACAACATGAAGATCTACCAGCCGCTCGCGGGTGACGACTTCATCTCGCTGTCGGCGCACTATAACCAGAACCGCAACAACTTCTTCGGTTCGCTGCCGCTGCGCATCGATTCGGGCCGTGTGGTCGGTTCGGGTTCGGGCAACCGCTTCCCGACCAATTCGAGCGAGCGCAAGTACACGATCAACTTCCCCTGCGATGCCACGGCCGTAACCACCGGCCAGGTCTATCCGATCCCCGGCCAGGCGGATTCGGCCAGCTCCTGCGGCACCGAGTTCGATCGTCGCTACAACCCGTCGAACACCGGCAACATCCGCATCAACTCGCGCTTCAGCCTGGCCGACAACATCGTGCTGACGGTCGATCCCAGCTATCAGTATGTGAAGGCCAATGGCGGCGGCACGACCTCCGCTCGCGAAGGCACCCGCGATATCGACCCGACCTCGGGCGTCTACAACGCCACCGGTTACCTTGGCGGTTCGGCCTACTTCGGCCGCGACATCAACGGTGACGGTGATACGCTTGACCAGGTCACCGTGCTCGCGCCGAGCCAGACCCAGACCCACCGCATTGGCGTGATCGCCGGTCTGCGCTGGGATATGGACGATCACAACACCTTCCGCGTCGCCTATACCTGGGATCGCGCCCGTCACCGCCAGACCGGCGAAGTCGGCCTGGTCGGCTATGATGGCGAGCCGCTCGATGTGTTCCCGGTCAACGATGGTCAGCAGACTGTCGCCGGCGCCACCCTTGAAAAGCGTGACCGTCTGTCGTTCGCGATCCTGCATCAGATCTCGGCCGAATACCGCGGCGAGTTCATGGACAACCGCCTGACGCTGACTGCCGGTATCCGCGCGCCGTTCTTCAAGCGTAACCTGACCAACTACTGCTTCACCAGCTCGGCCAGCGGTTTCGTCGAATGCTTCGGCGGTAATCAGACCCTGATCGACCAGGCCAAGTTGCTCAACCCCTACAGCTCGTCGACCAACACCACCACCGGTGCGATCTCGGTGAGCGGCTGGGCCACGCCGCAGCAGCGCATCTACAACTACAACAAGGTTCTTCCCAACCTTGGCTTCGTGTTCGACGCGACCGACAATGTCAGCGTGTTCGGCAACTTCAGCCAGGGGCTTTCGGTGCCCGGCACTGACAACCTCTATAACGCCTTCTACTTCCCGGTCGGTACCGATCGGGCCAAGCCGAAGCCGGAAACCACCGACAACTTCGATCTGGGCATGCGCTTCCGCTCGGGCAAGATCCAGGCACAGTTCTCGGGCTTCTACAACCAGTTCCACAATCGTCTGGCATCGGCCTACGATCCGGAAATCAACCAGACCGTTTACCGCAACCTGGGCAACGTCAAGAAGTACGGCATTGATGGTTCGATCGCCTTCTCCCCGGTTCCCGAGTTCTCGTTCTATGTCTTCGGCAGCGTGCTGAAGTCCGAGATCAAGGACAACATCGCGATCGGCGAGAACGTCAACGGCACGCCGATCTATGCGCTTACCGCCGGCAAGCGCGAAGCTGGCGCTCCCAAGTATACCTTCGGCGTCAATGCACGCGGTACGCTGGGCCCGATCGAACTGGGTATCACCGCCAAGCGCACCGGTGAGCGTTATATCTACGACACCAACGAAGCCATCTTCACCGGTACGTTCATCCCGTCTGGTGCGCTGACCTCGGGCGGAGCCACTCCGACCACCACGGTCTCAAGCACGCAGATCTATACCGCGACGGCGGCGGCTTACTGGCTGGTCAACCTCGACGCCCGCTTCAATCTCAAGGCGGTCGGCCTGGGCGACAAGTCTTACGTTCAGCTCAACGTCTACAACCTGTTCGACCAGTTCTATGTCGGCGGGTTTGGCGGCAACCTGAACCAGAGCTTCAGCTATTCGACCACGACGGGTGTTGGCACCTACGGCAGCGTGCCCTTCGTGCAGATCGGCGCTCCGCGCACCGTCAGCGCCACGCTGGTGCTGGGCTTCTGATCGCAGGTCAGGATCACGAAATGGGAAAGGGGCGCTTCGGCGCCCCTTTCTTTTTTTGCTCAGTAGTAGACGCAGGCGTCGAGCGCTTCGTTGCGCACCACTCCGCTGCGTTTAGCGATGGTGTTGCCGTGGCGGCGGGTGAAGCCGCCGGGTGAAACGACCGCGCGCCGTTTGGGCGCGGGGAGCGCGGCGGCAATCCGCGCCGCTTCGATCCGGTCAAGATGGGCTGCCGAGTGTCTGAAATAGCGCTGGGCTCCGGCCTCTACTCCGTAGGTGCCGATCCCGGTTTCCGCGACGTTGAGGTAAACCTCCATGATCCGCCGCTTGCTCCACAGGTTCTCGATCAGCACGGTGAACCACACTTCCAGCCCCTTGCGGGCATAGCGGGTCCAGCCGGTGCCCTGCCACAGGAACACGTTCTTGGCGGTCTGCTGGCTGATGGTCGATCCGCCGCGCAGCCGTTTGGAACGCGCGTTGCGCTCGATCGCCTTCTCGATCGCCTCGGTATCGAAGCCGCCGTGGCTGCAGAACTTGGCATCCTCGCCCGCGATCACTGCGGCCACCATGTCACGATCGATCCGGCTGAGCGGGGTCCAGTCCTTTTCGAACCCGTTGGGATCGAGGATCATGGTCAGCGTAACCGGCACCGGCACCACGCGGTAAACCAGGGTCAGCCCGACCGAACCGACCACGAACCATACGGTCAGCCGCAGCGCCCACCAGCCAAGGCGGAACAGTCTGCCCCGCTTGGGGCCGGGGCGGGGAAGCGAGGGCAGGCGCAGCATCAGGAGGAGAGACTAACCAAGCCTGGCCCGCCCCGCAATCGCCGCCATGATCGCCTTCGCGATCAGGCCGCGCTCAGCAGCCGTCGTTCGCCCGCGATCCGCAGCATTGCCTTCTGCAGCTTTTCAAAGGCGCGCACCTCGATCTGGCGGACGCGTTCGCGGCTGACATCGTATTCCTGGCTCAGTTCCTCGAGCGTCTGGGGATCGTCGATCAGGCGGCGCTGGGTAAGGATGTGACGCTCGCGCTCGTTGAGGCTGCCCATCGCTTCGAGCAGCAGCGCGTGGCGGTTCAGCGCCTCTTCGCTTTCCTCGGCGATCTGGTCCTGCAAGGGGCGTTCGTCCTGCAGCAGGTCCTGCCACTGGCCTTCGCCTTCCTCGTTGAACGAGACGTTGAGGCTGGCATCGCCGCCCATCATCATCCGCCGGTTCATATTGACCACCTCGGTCTCGGACACGCCGAGATCGGTAGCGATCTTCTTCACCTGATCGGGATGGAGGTCGGTATCCTCATAGGCATCGAGGTTCTTCTTCATCCGCCGCAGGTTGAAGAACAGCTTCTTCTGCGCGGCGGTGGTGCCCATCTTGACCAGCGACCAGCTGCGCAGGATGAATTCCTGGATCGAGGCCTTGATCCACCACATCGCGTAGGTTGCAAGGCGGAAACCGCGATCGGGCTCGAATTTCTTGACGCCCTGCATCAGGCCGATGTTGCCTTCTGAAATCAACTCGGAAACCGGAAGACCATAGCCGCGATAACCCATCGCGATCTTCGCGACGAGCCGCAGGTGGCTGGTGACCAGCTGCTTGGCCGCATCGGGATCCTGATGTTCGGCATAGCGCTTGGCGAGCATGTATTCCTGCTCGGCGGTCAGCACCGGGAATTTCTTGATCTCGGCCAGATAGCGGTTGAGGCTTTGCTCACCGCCCAGGCTGGGCATCGTGGTCCCGCTGGTGGCGGGAAGGTTGCGTTCGGCTTGGGACATCTTTCTCACTCGTCCTTTCATCGTCGGCTCACCCTTGATGGACCCTTAATAGGCATCCCCCGGTGGCGGCCACATGGAAAAGTGTTCTACCACAATAGAACAGCTTTAGCTCCTCAATTCGACCAACAGCCCCTCCATGTCGGCGGGCAGCTTGCTTTCAAAGCGCAAGGCGGCCCCCGTAACCGGGTGGATGAAGCCGAGTACTGCGGCGTGCAGCGCCTGGCGGGCGAAGTGAAGCTGGTTGAGCAGTGGCCTGAGCTGCGCGGGGGTGCGTCCATAAACCGGATCGCCCAATAGCGCATGGCCGATTGACGCCATGTGAAGGCGCACCTGGTGGGTGCGCCCGGTTTCGAGCCGGCATTCGACCAGGCTGGCGCCGGCGAAGGTTTCAAGCGTCCTGTAATGGGTCACCGCATGCTTGCCCCGTCCGTCCTCGACCAGGGCCATCTTCTTGCGGTTGGCGGTCGAGCGCGCAATTGCGCCGGTCACAGTGCCGGTGGGCGGAACCGGACGGCCCGCGACCAGCGCCAGATAGGCGCGCTCGATCGAATGGTCGGCGAACTGGCGGGCCAGCCCTTCATGGGCCTTGTCGGTCTTGGCTACCACCAGCAGGCCAGAGGTATCCTTGTCGATGCGGTGGACAATCCCCGGCCGGGCGACCCCGCCGATGCCCGAAAGCTGGCCCTGGCAATGGTGGAGCAGCGCGTTGACCAGCGTTCCGTCGAGGTTGCCCGCGGCGGGATGCACCACCAGCCCGGCGGGCTTGTCGACCACGATCAGGTGCTCGTCCTCGTAAACGACGGTCAGGGGAATGGCCTGCGCCCGGGCTTCGGCGGGGGCGGCTTCGGGGACGCGAATCGCAAAAGCGGTGCCGGCGGCGGGCTTGAGACTGGGCTGGTGCGCCACCTGGCCCGCCAGCGAAATCCGGCCTTCGCCCAGCAGCGCCTTGATTCGCTCACGCGAAAGCCCGCTCGCCTCGGCCAGCGCCTTGTCGAGCCGCTGCCCGCTTTCGGCAATCGTGCCGGAAATGATGGAATCTCCCCCGTTCATTGCTAGCAAGTTGGGGATGGACCTCGAAGTGACAAGTGGCACGATGGCCACACTGCGCGAAGAAGCGGCACGGGCGCACCCGCGCGAAGCCTGCGGGGTGCTGCTGGGGCAGGGTGCGCGGATCGAGTTGGCGCGGCCCTGCGCCAATGTCCACCCCCGGCCCGAACGCCATTTCGAGATCGACCCCGCCGCACTGATCGCCGCGCACAAGGCCGCGCGCGAAGGCGGGCCGCAGGTGCTGGGCTATTACCATTCGCATCCCAATGGCCGCGCCGGACCATCGGCGGAGGACCGCGCGGAGGCGGCGGGCGACGGGCGGATCTGGGCAATCGTGGCGAACGGCGCCGTCAGCTGGTGGCGTGACGGGGCAAACGGATTCGAGGCGCTTCCCCTGCGACTCGTGCAAGGGTAAGGGGGTATTCGATAACAGGGATATTCCATGACTGCCGCTTCGCTCGATCTTGCCAGCCTGCTGTGCTCGCGCCTGTGCCACGATCTGCTCAGCCCCGTGGGGGCGATGAGCAACGGGCTTGAACTCCTCGCCGAGGAGAAGGACCCCGAAATGCGCAAGCGCTGCATGGAACTGCTCGAACAGAGTGCCCGCACCAGCGCCGACAAGCTCAAGTTCTTCCGCCTCGCCTTTGGGGCGGCGGGCGGCTTTGGCGAAAGTGTGCCGGTCGAAGAACCGCGCGCGCTTGTTGATGCGCTGGTCGCCAACAACGGACGGATCACCGTCAACTGGGCGCTGGGCGCCACCATGCTGCCCAAGAATGCGGTCAAGGTGCTGCTCAACCTGGCGCTGATCGGGATCGAGGCGCTGGTACGCGGCGGCACGCTCGACATCGGTGCCGAGCAGCGTGAGGGCGCGAGCGAGATCGTGGTTCGCGCGGCGGGGCCGAAGATCGCTTTCGATCCGCTGGTCGGCCAGGCGCTCGACGGAACCCTGGACGCGGCCGATCTCTCCAGCCGCACGGCGCCCGCAGCGATGATCCAGAAACTGGCCGTGGAGGCCGGCGGGGGGCTGCAATTCGCGCTCAGCGAAGAAGCGCTGGTGATGGGCGCGGTCCTGCCCGAGGCGCGATGAGCGAACTGATCGACTTCGAGACGCCGTCTCCCAACTGGAACGAGCGCCAGCTGCCGGTCTCGATGGTGGTGCTCCACTACACCGGCATGCCAAGCGCCGAGGCCGCGCTGGAGCGGCTGTGCGACGGCGAAAACGAAGTCCCCGTTTCGGCGCATTACTGCATCGAGGAAGACGGAACCGTCCACCGCCTGGTGCGCGAGGATCGCCGTGCCTGGCACGCCGGGCGCAGCTACTGGCGCGGTATCACCGATGTCAACTCGGCCTCGGTCGGGATCGAGCTGGTCAATCCCGGGCACGAGTTCGGCTATGTCCCGTTCCCCGATGCGCAGATGGAGGCAC
>JAKOWQ010000280.1 GCA_029781465.1 Pseudomonadota bacterium | reverse complement strand
AGCAAGAAATTCCAGCGCCGGGTGCAAGGCAAGATCGAGATGCAGTGCTCCGTGTCCGGCTGAGAGAGTTTGCGGCGACGCGAAGGCGAGCGGGACAAGCAGCAGTCCACCCAGCACCGGCCGCCAGCGCGTGATTGCCGTCCATGACTGCACCCCTTGTTCGGCAAAGGTGACTAGCCGCATGATGGCGATGCCTAACATCGCGCACACAAACCCGAGCCCTGCAAAGGCAAGATATTCGTAAGTGCTGAAACCGCGCCCGGTCGTGGTGGCGATAAGATAGGGTTCTACCCCTAGAAGTCGGGATGCCGAGGCAGCCGCGAGCGCCGCAGCGATGACCGGCGCGATCGCGGCGGGCGTGTATGCGCCAATCACAATCTCGAACGCATAAAATGCGCCCGTCAGCGGTGCGCCGAATGCAGCACCGATCGCCGCGCCTGCGCCCGCACCGACCAGTGTACGCAGATCGTTGCGCCGGAGCGCGAACCATTGGCCAAGGACCGAGGCAACGCCTCCTCCCATCTGGGCATAGGCTGCCTCAAGGCCGACCGAGGCGCCAACGCCATTTGACAGCAGCGTTTGCGCAGAAATGACGAGATTATCGCTGAACGGGATACGCCCGCCGTGAAGGGCATTGGCTTCGACAACGTCGATCGGCGCTCGCCGACGGGACAGCCATCGCGTCAGCATGACCATCGCAAAGCCGCCAATTGGCAAAGCAATCAGCTTCCAGGGATGGTGGATCGAGCCCAAGGCGCTGAGCCGATTGATCGAAACCCCATAGAACAGCCTTTGTACGGCATGTGCGATCGCTTGCTGGGCAATTGTCAGCAGCCCCGCTGCAAGGCCCGCCACGCCCGCCAGAAGAGTAAAGACGGCCTCACTCGCGCGAAGCTTGCGGCGCAGCCTGGCAATACTGGCTAGAACTGCAGTTCGATCGATCATGGCCATGCCGCCCGATCAAGCTGGTCGCAGGCAGTCGGTCAACCTTCTTGTTGCTTACCAGTGGGCTTCGAAATCGCGAGAGTAAGCGCCGGCAGAAGCAACAGAACCAGCGGAACCGCCGCCGTGAGGCCGAAGATGATCGCGGTCGCCAACGGTTGCTGCAAACCCGCGCCGCGACTGATCCCAAGGGCCAGCGGACTGAGGGTCAGGATCGCGATCAGCGCGGACATCAGGATCGGTCGCAAGCGCTTTTCCCCCGCGTCGACCAGCGTGGCGGCATCGACATGTGATTCTTGATCGAGTTCGGAAAAATAGAACACGATCAACTCG
>JAKOWQ010000278.1 GCA_029781465.1 Pseudomonadota bacterium | reverse complement strand
TTCGCAGCAAGCTCTTCGATCAGTAATCTGTCCTCGGTCATCGGGAACTCCTCTTCGTCACGGTTGAAGTGTGCAAACTCCACCATAACGATGAACCCGGTGGCCACCAGCGACGCCGCATTCCGGGGTGGGGCATGCCCCACCCCGGAATACACCATCGCCTACACCGGAAATTACACCACGAGCGCGGACGCTAACGGTGAACTCGAAATATCCGTCCGCAATTTCTACATTTCCGTGGCTAAGTGCATTGCGCACCAACCTCAATACCGCAGGCCAGTCACGAAGTTCACGCGGTCCCTCGATCCTATCTCTGGACGGCAACTCGACTCCACGGCGACGGAACGCCCCTTCTAGATCGCAATCGAAATTGTCCTGTCCAAGGTGCTTCCTCATAGCTTCAGTCAGCCACACAAGGCATATGTAGGCCATGGAAAGGAAGGTGGCTTGGTGAAGCAGACTAACGGGAGGCCTCAGCCCGTTACTCTCGATCTCACTATCAATGAGCTGTCGAACTTCCGCATCGGGGGAGCCCTCAAGTGAATTCAGCAAACGCGTATTGAACAGCGCCAATCTAGCTACATGATAGCATTCTCGCACCGCATCTAGGTGAATGTTCTCTTCTTGAAAGTCGGTCATTCGATTCCTTCAATTCAACTCAGAATCGTGAACAAGTTTGGTGTCAATATTCTTAGAGATATCCGCATCAGCATCTAAAGGCCGCAGATATACGCAATGCCATCATTTTCTAACGGTCCGTTATTGACCATGACCTACCCTGCCCCCAGCGGCTCGCCGCACAGCGCGGCAATGGTTGAGAGCGGGATCAGCACGCTGGCGGCGGCCAGCCCGATCAGCACCAGACCCGCAAACACCTGCAAGCGCTGGTTCTCGCCCAGCCGCCGCAACGAGCCGATGCCCAGAACCGTGGCGGTCAGCGCGGGAACCGTGCCCAGCGCGAACCCGGCCATCACCGCCGCTCCGGCGCTGGCCTTGCCCGCCGCCATCGCGAAAACCAGCGTGCCATAGACCATCCCGCAGGGCACGAAGCCCCAGCCCATCCCGGCAACCACCGGCGCCAGCACCCCGCCCAGCGGGAGCGCGCGCCGCAGCCGCTCAAATCCTTGCGAGATGCCGAGAAACAGCCTGTCCAGCAACCCCAGCGGCGGAGCGAAGCCGGTCAGCGTCAGCCCGATCCAGCCCAGCGAAAGCGCCGCGCCCGAACGCAGCAGCAGATAGAGTGTGGGATTATCGAACCGGGTCAGCAACACCGCACCGAACGCTGCCACCAGCGCCCCCATCGCGGCATAGGACAGCCCTTTGCCCGCCTGAATCAAACCAAAGGTGCGCAGCCGCGCCCCATTGCTCCCATCCGGCGCCCCGGCCAGAAACAGCGCCGAAGCAATCCCCCCGCACATGCCGATGCAATGCAGACTGGATGCGAGGCCAAGCGCCAGGCCGCCGGTGAATGTCAGGCTGGTGAGGCTCATCCCGCCGCCCGCGGCAACCGCAGTTTGACCAGCAGGCCGCCGAGGTCCTCGCTTTCCTCCAGCGTCACGCCGCCGCCATAGATCTCGGCCACGTCGCGCACGATGGCGAGGCCGAGGCCGGTGCCAGGCTTGCCGGTATCGAGCCGCGCGCCGCGATCGAAGATGCGGGTGCGTTCGGCCTCGGGGATGCCGGTGCCGTCATCCTCGACCCAGATCTCGCACCAGCCGGGCTCTGCGGTGGGATCGATCGTCACGAACACCGAGCCACCGCCGTATTTGGCCGCGTTCTCGATCAGGTTGCCGAGAATCTCGTCAAGATCCTGGCGCTCGATCGCCACCTGGGCATCGCGTTTGCCATCAAGGTCGAAGCGGGTCCGCTCGTAGAGCCGGGTTACCGCGCGCAGCACCGCCTCGACGCTTTCGGCGACATTGGCGCGGGCCTGCCCGGCGCCGCGCCGTCTAACCGCGCGGGCGCGGGCGAGATGGTGATCGACCTGCCGGCGCATCACCGCCGCCTCGCGGATCACGGTTTCGGCCAGATCGGGCGCCTGCGCGGTGGCGGCGTTCATCACCACGGTCAGCGGGGTCTTGAGCGCATGGGCGAGGTTGCCGGCATGGGTGCGCGCTTCCTCGGCCTGGCGCTCGGAATGGGCCAGCAGGGCGTTAAGCTCCTCGACCAGCGGCTGAACCTCGAGCGGGAGCGGATCGGTCACCCGGTTGGTCCCGGCGCTGCGCATGTGCTGGATCGCGCGGCGCACCCCGCGCAGGGGACCAAGGCCATACCAGGTCTGCGCCATCGCCATCAGGAACAGCCCCAACCCCAGCACCAGGAAGCTCCAGGCGAGGATTGAGCGAATTTTGGCGATCTGGTTGTCTAGCTCAACCCGGCTCTGCGCAACGCTGAACCACCACTTGGTGTCGCTGCCCGGCAGGATGATCGAGCGCTCGATCACCCGCAGCGGCTCGCCCGCGAACTGATCCGAATCGTAGGTATGCGGCTTCATGTCAAAGTGATCGGCCCGAACCTGCAAGGAACGATCCCACAGCGAGCGCGAAGGGAAATCCTCATGCCCCGTTCCGCTGATC
>JAKOWQ010000274.1 GCA_029781465.1 Pseudomonadota bacterium | reverse complement strand
GAACAGTGGCTCGGCGCCCTGGACGATCAGATCGTTGACGCACATCGCCACCAAATCGATCCCGATCGCATCGTGCCGATCATGATCGATCGCGAGCTTGACCTTGGTGCCGACCCCATCGTTTCCTGCGACCAGCAGTGGATCCTTGTAGCCCGCCGCGCGAAGATCGAAGAAGCCGCCGAAACCGCCCAGTTCGGCATCGGCACCAGGGCGCGCGGTGGCTCTGGCGAGCGGGCCGATCGCCTTGACCAGCGCGTTACCTGCGGCGATCGAGACCCCGGCCTGTTCGTAGGAATAGCTCTTGGAAGGCGGATTGTTGGGCATTGGTGCCGCGCCTAACGCTTTCCGGCTTGGATTTCCATTGCCATTTGGGCAAAAGGCCATCGGTTTTCCCCGATGACGCCAGCAACTTCCCTTTCCCTCGCCCCGATGCGCCGCCCGGGCTCTGCGGTATTGCTGCTTTGCGGGCTGGCCTTGGCCCTGGCGCTTGGCCTGGCTGCGCGCCAGCTGGTCGCGCAGGTCGAAGGCGAGCGCGGAATTCAGCCAGTCGCCACAACCAGTGACATTGCGATCCACGGGGTGCAGGTCAACGTCACTGGAAAGACCGGCGAGGAAGCGCGTTACAGGGGCTGGGAGGAAGCCGCCAAGCTCGCCTGGGCCAAGGCGGGCGGCCCGGTAATGGCCGATGGCCAGATCCAGTCGATGGTCTCCGCCGTGATGATCGAGCGCGAACAGATCGGTCCGCACCGTTATATCGCCACCGTGGGCGTCGTATTCGATCGGGCCCGCGCCGGGCAGTATCTCGGCTCGGGATCGGTCCAGCGTTCGGCGCCGCTGCTGGTGATCCCGGTGCTCTATTCGGGCGGCGCGGCGCAGGTGTTCGAAGTACGCAGCCCCTGGCAAAAGGCCTGGGCGGGCTTCCGCGCCGATGCCAGCACGATCGACTATGTGCGCCCCAGCGGCTCGGGCGGAGACTCGCTTCTGCTCACCGCCGGGCAGCCGAGCCGGCGCAGCCGGGCCTGGTGGCGCGGTGTGCTCGATCAGTTCGGCGCCGCCGACGTGATCGTGCCCGAGGCCCGGCTCGAACGGCAATGGCCCGGCGGACCGGTGCGGGGAACATTCACCGCGCGCTACGGTCCGGACAACACCTTCCTCGCCAGTTTCACGATGAGCGCCAACGACGAGACCGGGGTTCCCGCGATGCTCGATGCAGCGGTTGCGCGGCTTGACCAGATCTATGGCAAGGCCTTGGCCGATGGATTGCTCAAGCCCGATGCCACGCTCAACGTCAGGCTTCAGATCGATCCTGCGCTGGCGGCACTGATCGCTCAAGGGCAGGCGGCGGCGCCCAAGGCCGAAGCCACGCAGGCCGCCCCCACTGCAACCCCCACCGTCGCACCGCCTCCGGTGACGATCAACACCTTCACCGTCCAGTTCGCCTCGCCCGATGCCGCCGCGGTCGATGCCGCGCTGGGTGCGGTGCGCGGCGCGCCGGGAGTGCAGGGCGCCAGCACCACCAGCCTGGCGATGGGTGGGACCTCGCTGATGCGGGTGACCTACGCCGGTGAACTGTCCGTGCTGGCCGATGCGCTGCGCGCGCGGGGCTGGCGGGTGACCGTGGGCAACAACGCCCTGTCAATCAGGCGCTGAGGCGAGCAATGGGCCAGATCGCGCTTCCCCTCGCGCCGGGCGGGGCCGGATCGGCTTCGCGGATCGTGCTGGGCAATGCCAACCGCGCCGCGATCGAGGCGATGGCTGTCGCCGCGTCGTGGCCATTCCGCACTGCCGTGCTTTCGGGGCCGCCGCGTTCGGGAAAATCACTGATCGCCCGCTGGTTTGCCGAAAGCGGCGCGGGCGAGGCGATCGACGATGCCGACCGGATCGACGAAACCGAACTGTTCCATCGCTGGAACCGGGCGCAGGAATGCGCCACGCCCTTGCTGCTGGTGCATTCGGGGCAGGGGGAATGGAATGTTGCCTTGCCCGATCTCGCCTCGCGGCTGGGGGCGGCTTTGCATCTTGAAATCGGCGCGCCCGACGATGCCATGCTGGCCGAACTGATCGCTCTCCATGCCGAGCAGCGCGGGCTGCCGCTGGGCCCCGATGCGAGTGCCTATCTTGTCCCGCGCCTCGAGCGTTCCCACATGGGGGTTGAGCGGCTGGTCGCGGCGATCGATCGCTTGAGTCTCGAGCGCAAGCAGGCGCCCACGCTTTCGATCTGGCGCGATGCGCTGGAAGCGGTGCAGGGGCCCAGCGAGCCGCGCTTGCTTTAGCGTCCCGGGCATGGGACAAGGGGAGAACGATGCCGCTACGCCTGATCAGCTACATCGACTCGATCGTCGCGCGCGATCCGGCCCCGCGTTCGCGCTGGGAAGTGCTGCTCTATCCCGGGGTCTGGGCGATGGGCTTCCACCGGGTGGCGCACGGCCTGTTCCGGATGCGGCTGTTCTTCCTCGCCCGGCTGGTCAATCACCTCTCGCGGTTCATGACCTGCATCGACATCCACCCCGGTGCGACCATCGGGCGCAATTTCTTCATCGACCACGGCTTCGTTGTGATCGGGGAGACCGCGGAAATCGGTGACAACGTCACCATGTACCAGGGCTCGACCCTGGGCGGTACCAACCCGACCAACGGCGAGGGCGGCAAGCGCCACCCGACCATCGGCGATGACGTGATCATCAGCCTTGGTGCCGCGATCCTCGGCCCGGTCGATGTCGGCGCGGGCGCGCGCATCGGGGCGAACGCGGTGGTGACCAAGGATGTGCCCGAGGGCGCGACGATGGTGGGCATTCCCGCCAAGCCGATCCCGGTTGCGGTTTCGCCCGAGACGCAGGAATTCGTGCCCTATGGCACGCCGTGCAGCGAACGGTTCGATCCAGCGACGCAGAAGCTGGAAATCCTCCAGTGTGAAATGGTCGCCATGCAGAAGCGCATTGCCGAACTGCTCGAAGAACGCGATGCAGCGGCCGCGCGGCAATCGGCCGGGCGCAATCCCCAGGGCAAGAAGTCCGCTTGAGCGGGCAGGTCACACCGTTTCCCCTCAACGCGGCCCGCGCGGCCCAGACCGCCTTCGAGCGCGACGAACTGATGCGCATCCTCGACCTTTACGGGCGGATGGTCGCGGCGGGCGAATGGCGCGACTATGCGATGGATTTCGGCAAGGATGCGGCGGTGTTCTGCGCCTATCGCCGCGCGGCGGACTATCCCAATGCGCGGATCGAAAAGCGCCCAGCGCTGCGCGGCAAGCAGGGAATGTGGGCGCTTTATGGCGAACTGGGCCAAGTGCTCAAGCGCGGGCACGAGCTGGCGGGGGTGCTGTTCCCTCTCGAACGCAAGTTGCTCAAGTTGGTTGAGGAGTAAGAAGAAGGCCCCCGGGACGAACCCGAGGGCCTTGCCTGGATAGTTGCCCTATCCTTAGGCGCGCGCGGGTGCCATCGGCAGCCTGGCCTGAAGCGAACCGGGCAGCCGTTCGACCACCGCGTGGCGGATCGGCCCCCAGAAGGCAGACAGCGAAAGCAGTGCCGAACCGATCACCAGCCCGGTAATCGCGACGTTGAGTTCAACCACGCCGAAAGTGCGGACCAGCCAGGTCATCGCGATCAGCACATAGGCCAGCGCCGAAACCAGCAGAGCGCGGCGATCGACCGCCAGAGCCACCAGCCCCATCGCCACATAGATCACCAGCACGCCCAGCGCCGCACCGGCACCGATATTCTCACCACCGGTCACTCCCAGCCAGTGGAACAGCGGGTGGGCGATCATCGGCGCGGCGAGCAGGTGGAGCCAAAAGGCAACGTCGCTGCGGCGGGTTTCGCGGGCCCGATCGGTCATGTCCCAGCGCATCGCGTAACCAAACACTCCGCAGCCCGCGAGGAACGTCAGCGGCAGCATGATCCGCTCCTCGTTGCCATCGAAGATCGGCGCGATCGCGGCAACGATCAGAGCCAGAACGGTCAGGACCAGCGCTCCGGTTCCCGCCGCCACGGTGATCGGCACCATGAAACGGCGCCAGTGCGCCCAGGCTGCGGCTGCCGCGCCGAGGCCGATACCCGCGCCCATCAACGCTTCGACGCGATCGGGCAGATGCGGATTGGTTTCGGCCAGGATGTTGATCGGGATCGCGGCAACCCCGCCCACGAAGGCCAGCAGCAGTACGATCGAAGGCAGCGCCATGTGGCGCTGGCGGGTGAAGAATTCCGCCATCAGCCAGGCCGAGGCGGCAACCAGCAACCCGGCGATCCCCGGAGCAATGGCGTTGCCGATCCCGGCGCAGGCGACCATCAGCAGTACCGCGGCGATGGTCACGAAAATATCGTTGAAACCGGTGATCAGGCGGAAGTGTTCTTCATCGGCCACGGGCGCGGTGCGCAGCCCGGCGGCATGGGCGCGCAGGGCTTCGGCCGCCTCGTGGCTCAGTTCGCCCGCAGCAACGGCGCTTTGCAGATCGGATTCGGTATACATCGGGCATTCTCCCCTGTGATAGGGAAGGAATGCCCGATGTGTATTACTGTGTCAATACAGTAGTGATCAGCCCAGCCCGCCGATCTTGGCCAGCGCCGCCATCACCACCTGGCTTTGTTCGCCGCCCGACTGGGGAACGATTTCGCCGGTGCGGTCGATGATCTGGGCCCAGTGCGCGGCGACACCTTCGGGGGTGCGCTCATCGGCCGGCAAGGCAACGCCGGGGGTTAGCGTGACATAGGCGGCATGGAATGCGCCCGCGCCCGCACCGCAGATCATGTTGGTCGGCGCATCTTCGCTGACGAGATAGAGCGCCATCGGCGCAACGTTCTCGGGTGCAAGCGCGTTGAAGAAGGCTTCGGGCATGCCGAGATCCTCGGTCATTCGGGTGCCGGCCACGGGCGCCAGGGTGTTGACGCGGATGTTGTACTTGGCGCCTTCGAGGTGGAGCGTCTTGGTGAAGCCGGCCAGCCCCAGCTTGGCCGCGCCGTAATTGGCCTGGCCGAAATTGCCGTAAAGGCCGGTGCTGCTGGCGGTCATCAGGATGCGGCCATAGGCCTGCTCGCGCATGGTATCCCACACTGCCTTGGTGCAGTTGGCTGCGCCGTTGAGGTGCACGTCGACCACCAGCTTCCAGTCCGCCATCTCCATTTTGGCGAAGCTCTTGTCGCGGAGGATTCCGGCGTTGTTGATCAGGACGTGGACCCCGCCCCACTTTTCCTTGGCGCGGGCAACCATTTCGACCATCTGCTCGTATTCGGTAACCGAACCGCCGTTGGACATCGCTTCGCCGCCAGCGGCCTCGATCTCTTCAACCACCTTGAGCGCTGCGTCGGAATGGCCGGTGCCGTCGCGCGATCCGCCCAGATCGTTGACCACGACCTTTGCTCCGCGCCGGGCAAGTTCAAGCGCATAGGCGCGGCCCAGGCCGCCGCCAGCTCCGGTTACGATCGCGACACGGTCCTTGAATGAAATCGTCATGGGAAAAATCTCCGTCTGGATTGGCTCAATCCCGGGGGAAGCGCGCGCTCGATGGCACGTTGCGGCGCAGCATTCAACCTCCTAGAGGCCCAGCCGCCTTGCCGTAGGGGCGGGACGCGGGTGGGCATGTCCCCGATTGCCTGTGGCGCGTGCTCATGCCGCCGAATCGTGACCGGGACGTCTCAAAGCCGGGCGAGCGTCGGAACCAGTTCGTCGAAATGGTCGATCACCGCATCTGCGCCCAATTGGTGCGCCGGCGCGTCGATGAAGCCGAAGCTGACAGCCACGCAGGGCATGTCTGCGGCCTTCGCGGCGCGGGTATCGAAGGTGGTATCGCCCACGAAGGCCGCGCGTCCGCCGCCGCACTGTTCCACCATGGCATGGAGCGCATCGGGAGCGGGCTTGAGCGGCCAGGTGCCTCCGCCGATGATCGCGGCGAAGCGGTGCGACAGGCCCAGTTCGTCAAACAGCCGCACCGCCAGGTGGTGGGGCTTGTTGGTTACCACCGCCAGCTTCGCGCCAAGCGCTTCCAGCTGGTTCAGCATTTCTGCGCCGCCGGGAAACAGCGCGGTGTGATGGGCGATGTTGGCGCCGTAAAAGCGGACCAGGACAAGGCGCAGCGCCTCGAAATCGATCCCTTCCTCGCCGCCGGTCAGAGCCAGTGCCCGGTGCAGCATCAGCCCCGAGCCGCCGCCGATCAGGCTGCGCACCTGCTCATAGGGCACTGCGGGGCGTCCGATGGTACCCAGCGCATGGTTAAGCGCGACACCAAGGTCACGCGAGGTGTCGAGCAGGGTTCCGTCAAGATCGAAGCCGACGATATCGAAGGGAATGGTCATCGCCCGCGCCCTTGGCACGCAGGTTGTGGAATCGGCAAGCATTTGGTGGCATGGGGCTTAACCATGAGTTCGCAAGCGCCCCTCGCCGTGATCGTCCTTGCCGCGGGCAAGGGCACCCGCATGAAAAGCGATCTGCACAAGGTGCTGCATCCGATCGCCGGTCTGCCGATGATCGAGCACCTTCTGGCGAGCGCCGCTGAACTGAACCCCGCCCGCACGGTGGTAGTCGCAGGGCACGGGCGCGAGCAGCTTGAGGCGCAACTGGGCAGCCGCGCCGCGATCGCCCTGCAGGAGCCGCAGCTGGGGACCGGCCATGCCGTCCAGCAGGCCCAGGCCGCGCTGGCCGGGTTCGATGGCGACGTAT